>JAJYBW010000156.1:825-7808 GCA_021778815.1 Acidobacteriota bacterium
CGGATGTGCGAGTTTACATTTTCGATTGCTCAGAAGTGCTCCGGGAACAAGTTCCGGATCGACGCAGTGATCGCCACGCCACTGGTCTTTATTATCCTCAATCACGACCGCCGGAATCTCTCCCAGTGCGGTTTCCCACGACGATCGATAGCCTTTTTGCCAGCCAACGATCAAGTCTGGCGCCAGCGTGACCGCTGGCCCATGGTAAACCTGATCGCTGAGATAGACCTTATAGGCGGGCGCAGCTCCATTCAGCGGGCCTTTCAGCCCTTCTAATCGCGCCGCAATTTTCTCAGCCACCTGGCCGCGCATTGCGGGCGGCACGATCCCATTTTTCTCGCGACCGGCAACGTTAATGTAAATGGAGTTCAGCCCGATGGAATAGGCCTGCGTGTGCGCCCAGTCCACGTGCGTCAGCGTCCCATCATCCTTGCCTAGGTTCGCGGGATTGTCGACGGCAAGGAAACCTTCTTTGTAGAGCCAGGTATTCAGATTGACGGCGCGATCGAAGCTGGTAAATCCGTGATCCGAGATCACCATCAACGTTGCGTCCGGAGCCGACTTCAGGATGTACCCAACCTCGGCATCGACCCGCTGATACACCTTCAACAAATCATCTTCATACTTTCCCCACAGCATGTGCGAGCCTTGGTCGACCGGGCCGTAATGCAGGAAAAGAACACCGTTTCGCAGCCGGGGAAGCTCATAGTTGAACATGCGGAATTCATCGTCACTGACAAAGTCAATTTGCTGTTCAAATTCCTGCCGATCAAAAACTCCTGAACGCCACGCTGCGGTGTCCTCCGCAATGCCTTGCGTGTAATAGGGCCCGATCGCACGCGCCAAATCGGCGCTATACGAAGCCGGCGTTGAAATCGGCAACTCCGGCGAACTGGGGTCGATATTGACCGGCGAGATATAAATCTCAAACTCAGGATTGATCTTCTTTGCATACACACGGAACATTCCGGCTGCGGTTTTGATGCCGGGGATGATCGGAAAATGGACATGAATCCACCCTGACCATTCTCCCTGGCGAAGAATAAACTTTTGTCCGTCTACCTCAAACAACGCGGCTGGATGGTCTGGATCACGATGGACGACGATTGTGACCGTCGATCGCGCATGATCTTTGCGAAGCGTATTTTCCGGCCCCCCGACAACCAGCGGGACCTGATTATTGTCGACCGTTACGGGAACAATAATGCCCCCCGGAACCTCGTGCGCCACGGCCAGCGGATCATCCGTGAAGTCGGTGAAGGTACCATACGTCCCGCGCAAATCCGGGGTGCCCATGCCGGAGAGAGTCTCGCTCTTCGACGGCAGCGGCGGAAAATTGTTGGGCATGCGAAGGATGATGGAGTGAACGCCGACCTTATCCAAAATCTGCCAGAAAGCTGCGCCTTGCAGAAACCGCTCTTCGTGTCCTTTCGAAATTGGCAGCACGTACGGCCCAAGGGAGACGGTGTGACTCGGCATGTCTACGTCGGCCATGGAGGACAGCAGCGTCATGGTCTTCGGATCACGCAGGATGAAGTCGAACATGCCGTCGCCGCCGGGGTCCATGCCCGTCATCACGGAAGACCACGCCACCGGGCTTTGCGGCGGGATGGTCGTGCCCAGCCGTTTGAAGTCGCCAATCTGGCGCAGGTGGTTCAGGTTGGGCAGTGAATCCCAGTGTCGCTCGAGGAAGGCCGGGTCCATGCCGTCAATGCCCAGCACCAGAATACGTTTGCCGTGCGCCGCCCCGTGCCGATGACAGCCCGTCGCGATCAAGCACAGTCCGACGGTTAGGAGACTAGCAACTAGAACAGGGCTGCGCTTCCACACGCTCAAATTCATAGCGCCAGCGATTTTCCTTCCACCCACTGCGGCACTTCCACGCCGAAAAGATGCAGCGCGGTCGGCGCCATATCTTCAATTCCTGGATCGACGCTCGCGACGGGACGATTGGCGAACAGCACTCCCGGAACCAGCACCGGATCGACACAGTGGTCGCCGCTCCACGCCTTGGTGTTATCTTCGAGGATTTCTTTTGTGACTTTGCCCACCGCACAATCCCAGGACACGCGATACCCCTTGTGATAGCCCACCAGCATGTCGGGTGCTGCCTGCAGGTATGGCCCTTGATATAAGTCGGACGTCGCATACACGGTGCGGATCGGCGCCTCGCCGTCGTCTTCGCGCAATGCGGTCAGCTTCGCGATAATTTCTCTCCGCAACGCTTCCGCTTCCTTACCGGGGGTCACAATGCCGTGCGCCTCGCGGCCTTGCACGTTCATGTACATTCCGCCCAGGCCCAGCGCGTAGGCGCGAGTCTTGCTCCAATCCACACCTTCAAAAAACGAGCCAGCCTCGGCATCCGGCTTCAGCGTCAGATAGCCATTTTGATGTAGCCATGAGTTCAAATTGACGCCGCGTCGAAAGGCGCAGAAGCCATGATCGGAGAGAACGTAGAGTGCCGTGTCAGCATCGACAAACGGCAGCGTATCTCCTACCAGCTTGTCCATCCGCTGATACATTTCTTCAATCGTCTTGTTGTACCGGCCGTTGCCGCCCATATGGCCGAAGAACATATGCTGCACCCGATCGCTGGTATCGAACACACACGCCACCACGCCGCGACGGGTATGTTGCAGCGCACTCAGGAACATTCCTTTGCGCTCTTCGAAAATGCTGTACGCCTGGTCCAGAAATGCCGGCTCGTCGATCACGCCCTCATTCAGCGCCCAGGTATCTTCTGCCATGCCGCACGTAGCGTAGGAGCCTAGTAGGTCGGCGAGATACTTCGCGTAGTAAGAAGGATGGCTGATGGGCAGCGCAGGCCGCCCCGGATCAATTTGAATGGGAGACATATACAGGCTGGTTTCCGTGTCGAGTTCCGTCAGCATGAACCTCACAATGCCGCAGGCTTTGGCGCCGACCACGGTGCGGAATGAGAGCGTCAGCCAGTCTGTGTACGCGCCGCGCTGCAGTTGTACGCGATGATCTTGTACCCGCAACTCGAAACCGTTTCCCTTGCGTGTCAGTTGGAAAGGAATGTGCAGCGTTGGCTCCTCCGCCAGAAACGTATCCTGCGGGCCTTCAATCACGCCATCAAATCCATGTTCCGTTGCGCGCAGCGGATAGCGGCTGCCATTTTCATACGACGTCTTCTCGACGCGCGTGGTGAATTGCGAAAAGCTTCCCTGTGTGCCTTTCAAATCTGGAGTGGACATGGCGGACAACATTTTTCCGTCAAACTTCTCCGGCGGAAATGTAATCGGCAGTCGCAAGATCGTGCAGTCAATCCCGTGCTCGCCAAGAATTTTCCAAAAGGGTTTGCTTTTGCGCAGCAGCTCCACCGTAGGGCTGGAGGTAGGAATCCGCAGCCGGCCCAGGTGCAAAGCTTTCCGCGGCCGCTCGATGCGCGCCGACGAAAGTTGCGGCAAATAGGTCTTCAGGCTGCGATCCAGAAAATCAAAAATATTATGCTTGGCCGGACTCACTCCCGTAGCGAACGTAGACCACGCAACCGGAGACAGAGAGGGAAATGTTGTTCGCAGCCGATGATAGCTGCCGGTCTCAGCGAGCTTCTTCAGATTCGGCAGCTTGCCTTCGGCAATGTATCGCTCCGTCAAACCGGGGTCCAGCCCATCCAGCCCAAGGAAAATGATCTTCTTCACTTTGGCATCGCGAAAGCCTTTGTGTCGTCGCAGCGTGCGCCAGGCCATGCGAAATGGCCAGGTTAAGAACGACAGCAGGCTGGCGAAAAATCCGACGAGCAAAGTCAGGAAAGAACTGATAAACGCAAAGCCCGAACCCGGCCCTATGTAGGCAAACTGAACCGCGTGCGGATGGTGGTGCGCACAGCACAGCCATCCTGCCGTTGCCGCCAACGTTGCTACTGCGTTCGCCACCGATAAGTGCGGCAGGGAATGAAGGGGCCGTGTCACCGCAGCTTCCCCTCGAGGAACGGAACCTCCAGCACCTTCGGATGCTGCACCGGCCCATGACCGAAATATCCATCCTCGCCGAACAGTTCTCCATGATCGGAGGTGATGGTGATGTAGGTATTCTTCGGAACCAGGTCGAACAACTCTTCAACGACTACGTCGAGATATTTCACAGCCGCAATCTGGCGATGGCGCAGGTCATTCATCTTCTTCTGATTGAAGAATCGCGTGCCCTTCAGCTTTCCCCCCACGACCGGATCCTGCAGATGCTTGAACACGCCGTGGACACCATGAATCCTGGGCCAATCTTCTTCCGACTCCCCGGGCAGCGCATACGGATAATGCGTCTCACCCACGTTCAACACCCAAAACGATGGCCGCTCTTCAGAGAAATGCATGTCGCGAACCATAGCCCGCATGTCATTGTGCTTATCCATCAAGCGAAAACTGTCGAAGCCAAGATTGATGGGCGTCTTGGGATTCAGCACGGGCAACGACACACGCGCATGGGTGGCGTATCCCAGCGTGTGTTTCAAGAACGGGGGCAGATAGAGCTGCGGCACCAGCGACTGAAACTTCAGATCCTCGCAACCCAGGCGCTGGTTATATTTCAGGAATTCCGTCTTGTAATATTCCGACGCGAAAATGTGCTTCGGGCTGCTGTGGGGCATCAATCCCATCAGCAGGTTGAAGTGCGACGGCGCCGTCCAGGAGGCGTAGGACCACTTGCGCTCAATCGGGCCCAACTTGCGCATCGTCCGGGGTCGCGCCCGCATAAAAGCGTCATATCGACAGCTGTCGAAAACCACCAGAACGTAGTTATTGCGCTCAGCGTTTTTGCTTTCGCGGCTTTTGCTCATCTCAATGTGTCTACTATCTTACTTGCGATGATACGTGGTCACGCGTCGCTTTGGGCATGCGGCGCGTGGCGTAGGGACGCCGTTCGGCCCCTGACACGGTGGATTATGCGAGGGCGCCGATTCTTTCGTCGAAATGGATTTCAGAATCTCTGGGTCCGGGTTAAGATTTATCTTGCATCTCAGCCGTAGAAACTTGCCAAAAGCTAACTTGCTGCGGCTGGATGGAAACACGAAACCAGCACCAGTCGTACGAGGAAATTCCCAGGTCGTCCCACTCTCACCAGGATTGATTTCGGAAACCTACTCTAATAGGGAAGGGAAAGCGTGTGGGTAGGGAGCAAGCGATCGCGCATGGCAAGCCCAGGGCCGGCCTGACCGTCTGGTTCACGGGACTCAGCGGCGCCGGCAAAACCACCATCTGTCGCTACGTTCAGATGGAGCTGGCAGCCCGTGACATGGCCGTGGAAGTTCTGGACGGCGATGTCGTGCGGACGCATCTCTGCAAAGACCTCGGATACTCGGAAGCCGACAGAAAAGAAAATATTCGACGCATTGCGCATGTCGCAAAAATGCTGACGCACCACGGAAAGATTGTCCTGGTCGCGGCAATTTCGCCTTATCGTAGTGGCCGCGACGAAGCGCGTTCCATCATCGGCAATTTTATTGAGGTCTACGTGAACGCCTCATTGGCGGTGTGCGAGCAGCGGGACCCCAAGGGCCTCTACCACAAAGCGCGCATCGGAATGATCCACGGATTCACCGGCATCGATGACCCCTACGAAGCTCCGCTGTCTCCCGATGTGGAGTGTTTCACCGGCGACGAAACTCCCCAGGAATCCGCCGCCAAAGTGTTCGCTTCAGTCATGGCATTTCTCTCGCGCTAGGCTGCAGAGAGTGCCCTCGCGTTGGTCGCGATCGGCAACTCTCTGCGTCAATTTACGAACATCAGTGGCTTGGCGACTCCACGACCGGTTCCGGCGCGCGAGTCGGACGTGCTCCGCCAACCTTCTCCAGAATCGTCTTTGTCAGTACGTAGAGCACCGGGATAAAGAACAGATTCAGGACTGTCGAGACCAGCATCCCACCGATAATCGTGGTGCCGATGGAATGGCGGCCCGCCTGTCCCGCGCCGCTGGCGAACGCCAGGGGCAGGATGCCGAGAATAAACGCGAACGACGTCATCAAGATGGGTCGCAGTCGTAATTCGGCGGCCTCCATGGCTGCGTCGGCAATGGAACGGCCCTGCTTGCGGAGTTGCTCAGCGAATTCCACAATCAAAATCGCATTCTTCGCCGCCAGTCCGATCAACATGACCAGACCGATCTGGCAATACACGTCGTCAGAGAGCCCGCGCATCGAGACCGCGGTTAACGCTCCCAAAACCGCCATTGGAACCGACAGCAAAATAATGAACGGCAGCACGAAGCTTTCATACAATGCCGCCAGAGTCAGATAGACCACCAGGATTCCAAGCCCGAAGATGATCGCCGCTTTGTTGCCGGCTTCGATTTCCTGCAGCGCCAACCCCGTCCAGGAGTATTGCATGCCACGCAGCATATGTTCCGTGGCCAGCTTTTCCATGGCCGCCAATCCTTGTCCGGTACTGATGCCCGGTGCGGAGGAACCATCGATTTCCGCCGACCGGAACAAGTCGTAGTGGCTGATCACCTGCGGTCCTGATGTGTCGACCAGGGTGACAAGGCTATCCAGCGGAACCATCTGGCCGCTCCCGGAACGCACATAGAACGATCGCAGATCCTGCGTATTGCGCCGGAAATTCTGATCGGCCTGCAAATACACCTGGTAGGAGCGGTTGTTGAAGATAAAGTTGTTCACATAAGCGGAGCCCATGTACACCTGCAACGCATCGCTGATCTGCGTCATCGGCACGTTCAGCACCTGGGCTTTCTCGCGATCGATGCTGACCTGGATCAATGGGTCGTTGGCGGTGAAAGGAGTGAAAAGCCCCGTCAGCTGGTTGTTTTGCCGGCTGCCGGCAACAATCTCGTTGGCGATGCGAGCCAGGTCGGTGAGCGTATTCTGACCGGTATCCTGCAATTCAAACTGGAAGCCACCGAAGCTGCCAATGCCCTGAATCGCCGGTGGCTCGAATGGAATCACCAGGCCGCCTTGAATCGAGAACAGCTTTCCGCGCAGATGCGACACCAGGGCGCCCGCCGAGTGGTCC
>JAJYBW010000157.1 GCA_021778815.1 Acidobacteriota bacterium
CGGTCTGAGCCCCGAGGTCGACACGCAGATGGATGCCGCGCTGCAGCGGCTGGAAAAGCTGCAGGGTCAGAGGCTGGGGCAGGGCGACAATCCGTTGCTGGTCTCGGTGCGTTCGGGTGCAAAGTTTTCCATGCCGGGCATGATGGACACCATTCTGAACCTGGGACTGAATGACAAGTCGGTGGAGGCGCTGGTCAAGAACACCAACAATCCCCGCTTCGCTTACGATTCGTATCGCCGCTTGATCCAGATGTTTGGCGACGTGGTGCTGGACATCGGCAAGCCCCATTTTGAAGAAGTGTTCGATGGCATCAAGAAGAAGAAGGGCGCCAAGCTGGACACGGACCTGAACGCGGCCGCGCTGCAGGAAGTGATCGCGGAGTACAAGAAGCTGATCCGCAAGCACACCAAGATGGATTTCCCGCAGGACCCGCATACGCAACTGGTGATGGCCCGCGACGCCGTGTTCCGTTCGTGGAACAACAACCGCGCCAAGACTTATCGCCGCATCAACCAGATCGACGACATGCTGGGCACCGCTGTCAACGTTCAGGCCATGGTGTTCGGCAACCTGGGAGAGACCAGCGGAACCGGCGTCGGATTCACGCGCAATCCTGCGACCGGCGAGAACAAATTTTTCGGCGAGTACCTGCTGAACGCGCAGGGTGAAGATGTGGTTTCCGGCATTCGTACGCCGGAGCCGATCAGCGACCTGCAAAAGCAGATGCCGGATGTGTACCACCAGCTGCAGACCCTGACCAACAAGATGGAAAAGCATTACCGCGACGTGCAGGATTTCGAATTCACCATTCAAGAAGGCAAGCTGTACATGCTGCAGACCCGCAATGCGAAGCGAACGGGTCTGGCCGCGGTGCACATTGCCATCGACATGGTGGATGAGAAGCTGATCACCGAAAAAGAAGCGATTTTCCGCGTTGAGCCGAATCAGCTGTATGACTTTCTTGTTCCGCGTCTGGACGAAAAGGGCAAGAAGATTGAAGTGCTGGCGACGGGTCTGCCGGCATCGCCGGGTGCGGCAGTGGGACAGATCGTTTTCAGCGCGGAAGATGCGGTGAAGCATTCGCAAAACGGCAGCATGAAGTCGGTGATCCTGGTGCGGTCTGAAACGACACCGGAAGACATTGCGGGGATGGAAGTCGCGGCAGGAATTTTGACGGCGCGCGGCGGCATGACTAGCCACGCGGCGGTGGTGACGCGCGGCATGGGTAAATGCTGCGTGGCCGGCGCGGGCGACATTAACGTCAGCGAGAAGAACCAGGAAATGCGCGTTGCAGGTAAGGTGCTGAAGAAGGGCGACTGGATTTCGATGGATGGAACCACCGGCCGTGTGATCTTCGGCAAGCTAGGCATTCTGCCGGCATCGCCGGACGATCCAACGCTGGTGCGCTTCATGTCCTGGGTGGATCCGCTGCGCAAGCTGCGGGTTCGCGCCAACGCGGACATTCCTCGCGATGCCAAGCAGGCGATCCAGTTCGGCGCGGAAGGCATTGGACTGTGCCGCACGGAGCATATGTTTTTTGAGAAGGATCGGCTGCCGCACATGCAAGCCATGATTCTGGCGAACGATCTGAAAGAGCGTCAGGCGGCGCTGAAGAAGTTGCTGCCGATGCAGCGGGCGGACTTTACGGGATTGTTCAAAGCGATGAATGGGCTGCCGGTGACGGTTCGGTTGCTGGATCCGCCGCTGCACGAGTTTCTGCCGAAGCGGGAAGATTTGCTGGTGGAAATTGCTCGCCTGGAAATCACCAAGCCGCGTTCGCCGAAACTGAAAGAGCTGCACACCTTGCTGCGTCGCGTGGAAGAACTGCACGAGACCAATCCGATGCTGGGACTGCGCGGTTGCCGTTTGGGAATTACTTTCCCGGAGGTGACCGAGATGCAGGCCCGCGCCATTTTTGAGGCGGCGGTCGCGGTGAAGAAGTCGGGCAAGGATGTGAAGGTGGAAGTGATGATTCCTCTGATCAGCACGATCGAGGAAATGAAGAACCAGGCTGCGATTATTCGCCGCGTCGCTCGTCAGGTATTTGCTGAAAAGGATGAGTCTGTGGAGTACCTGGTGGGAACGATGATCGAGCTTCCGCGCGCTGCGCTGGTGGCCGATCAAATCGCGCAGGAGGCGGAATTCTTCAGCTTCGGGACCAACGACCTGACGCAGACGACGTTTGGCATTTCTCGCGACGACATCAACCAGTTTCTGCCGGCGTATATCGCTCAGGGAATCTTCAAGCAGGATCCGTTCGCGGTGCTGGACCAGGAGGGTGTGGGCCAGTTGTTGAAGACGGCGGTCGGTAAGGGACGCGAATCTCGGGCGGCGTTGAAGCTTGGGATTTGCGGCGAGCATGGCGGAGAACCGGAGTCGGTGAAGTTCTGCCACAGAATCGGACTCAACTATGTTTCGTGCTCTCCGTTCCGGTTGCTGACGGCGCGCCTTGCGGCAGCCCAGGCAGCGGTGGAAGAAGCGCGTGCCAAGCAGACCGGGGCGGCTTCGACGGGAGATACGCGGTAACAAAGGTGTAGTCAAACTGCAGGAATGTAGTATTTTGCCGCATGTGGTCTTTCTGAAACGGAAGATTGTGTGCGGCATGTTTTTTGGGATACGCAATCCCGTGTCTCAAAAGCGAGCCATGGGGCACCCGGCAGCCGGCGATGGAGGCGGAAATAATTGAAGGATTATGTTGGATAATTGAAGGATTATGCAGCGCAATTGAAGGATTATGCAAGGGCTGGAATTGATGTAAGCTGATGATTAAAAGGCGCTTATCTGGGGTTTTATGCGCTTGGCCGGGTGATTTTCTGATTTTCGGCAAAAAAAGCGCACGTAGTGTGCCAAATAAAGACCTGGGTGCGCGGACGTCTTTGACCATTCTACCGTTTTGGGCCCAAATTCAGTGCCAAATGGGGTGCTGTGTTCTCCGCATCATGGTGCCCGACGGGTCGAATCCATATTCCGGGTCTCAAGTACGAGACCCATTGGACTCGCCTATGGCTCGCTCAGGGCACTCTCTGGAGCAGTCGGCAGACGGGGTCCGCTTCGACGGGAGATACGCGGTAGGGAGGGTGTAGCGGAACTGCAGGAATGTTCTAGGAAGTATTTGCCGCATGCGGCCTTTCTGAAAAGGAAGACTGTATGCGGCAAGCTTTTTGGGCGAATCGCACGAGGTAGACGCGGCCTATTCGGGGACCCCATCGCCTATCCAGGCGCAGTCCATCTTTGCGGTTCCGTGGTCGTTGAATAATAGTCCATTGAAACGCAACAGACCCCCTACGGTCGGTGGATCGGTAGCGAGCATTTGCGTGTTGCTATCCGCATAGACAACGATGCTGCCTGGATTCGTCAGCGCCGTGGTTTGACCGGGCTGCACGGCGAGATTCTGGACCAGGTCGTACGGCGCAAGTGCAACGGTGTAGGTGTCGAAGCCGCCCTCGCTGGAAACTGTGGTGACGGTGCCGTCGATGGTTTGCGGTATCAGCGTGACCGTGGCCGCCGGATCGTAAGTGGGGCCAGACTGAATCGCAGGCGCGTTCGTGGTATAGGAAATATTCTGGCCTGCGAACATAGTCGCGGCACTAAATGTAGCGGAAAAGGGAAGGTTCTCGAGATTGGTGAACTGACTGGAAATCTGGAATGTTGCACTGCCAAAACTGAAATAGCCTGAACCGACACCGGGGCCGATGCCGAACAAGTAGCCTTGTTGTTCGCGTCCTAAGAAAGAGGCGGTCGGTTGCGAAGAGGCCAATTGAATCAGCGGCCCACTGAAGACGCTCAGGTTGGTGATATTCGTAGCCGCAACTGCGATTCGCGTAGCCAGCAGTGAACCATCTGGCTGAATGGTCGCGTCCATGTCCACAGGCATTCCGGCGGCGAGCGCGGAAAAGCCGCCGACACCTTGAAACACGGTATTGCTATTGGAGGCGACTTGCCAGACGGGACCGTTCGAGGTACCCGGTTGACAGACTTGACCAGTGGGAGGAACGCATAGGTCGCCGTCCGCCGATGCTACGGTGAAGCTGCTTCCGGCGGTATCGACCGAGGCGATGAGTCCGCCCAGTCCGGTCAATCTGCCGTTTTGGATATTGGTTGGCTGGGACGCGAGCGTAATGGGAGCGAGGTTGAAGGTCGGGTTGATGGAATACGTATCCGACGGGCTTGTTTCCGCGCAGCTGGAATACGTCGCCGACTTCGAAACCAGCATATCCAGCGAAAGCACCATGGCCGTGCCGGTGACGGTGATGGGAGCGGGCAGGGTCACGGTGACTTGGGAGGAGGGAGTACTTCCGTAGGCATAGGTGCTGACGTAGACGCTATTGGCGCTGGGGACGTTGGCCACGCAGACGAAGCCGGAGTTTCCAATGATCGCGGTCGCCGAGGTGTAGACGCCCTGGGGCACGCTCGCCGTGGCCAACGGCTCGGATGCGCCGTTCAAGTGAATGAATTCCACGTTTGTCGGAGTTGTCAAAAGGGTGGCGGTCTGCCCAGTCTGGGTGGACAAGGTGAGGCTGGTGAAATTGATGTTGAATTGCGACAACTGATCGTTTGCGGTGCTGGACGCCAGGACGGTGACCGGGGTATTTCCGCTGAAGCCGGTTGAGGGCTGTTGTGCGCCTCCGCCGGCGCAGCCCGATATCAGGGCAGTTGTAATCGAGAGGGCGGAAATCGACAGGACTCTGGCGGCAGAAATGGTGTGGCGCAAAAACAGCATAAGGAACGCCTTCCTTGTCTTCCAATCCGTTTGACAGATTGGGCGCATCGAAATATGAAGTGGCAGTTGCTAAGACACACCTTTATACAGAGCGGTCCCGAGCGGAGGCAAGCGGGAATATCGCGGATTCCAGTCGCGGAGCAGAAGGGGCCGCTTGAACCGTGCAGTCTATTTGTGGGAAGAGAGGCAGAAGGCGCCGGACGGGCTAGGATCTGCGGGTGCGGTGGATGGCTTGGTGCCAGGCGGCGATTTTGAGGCGGCGTTCTTCGGGATTGGATTGTGGATCGAAGCGGCGCGATTCGTGCCATTGCTGCTCCAATTTTTCTACGCCGGACCAGATGCCTGCTCCCAGGCCCGCGAGATAGCAGGCGCCGAGCACGGTGGCTTCGGAGGTTTGCGAGCGCACGATGGGGATGCCGAGAACGTCGGCCTGCATCTGCATGAGCAGGTCGTTGGTGGAGGCGCCGCCATCGACGCGCAGCTCGTGGACACGTAGGCCGTCGGCAGAACCGTCCGCGTTGGTCTCCATGGCTCGGACAATATCAGCAACCTGAAACGCGATGCCTTCGAGTGCTGCGCGAGCCAAGTGGGCGCGAGTTGCGCCGCGGGTGAGGCCGAAGATGGCGCCGCGTGCGTGCGGGTCCCAATGAGGCGCGCCGAGGCCGGTGAGCGCGGGGACAAAGACGACGCCGCCGCTGTCGGGAACGGAGGTCGCGAGGGCTTCCACCTCGGGCGCGCTGTTGAGGATGCCGAGACCATCGCGCAGCCACTGGATGGCGGCTCCGGCGACGAAGATGCTGCCTTCGAGCGCGTAGTTGGTTTGGCCGGCGATGCGCCAGGCGACGGTGGTGAGCAGGCGGTGGGGCGAGCGAACTGGCATCCTGCCGGTTTGCAGCATCAGGAAGCAGCCGGTGCCGTAGGTGTTTTTCGCCATGCCGGGGTGGAGGCACATTTGTCCGAAGAGCGCGGCCTGCTGATCGCCGGCGATGCCGGTGATGTTGGCGTGCGGAAGAAGTTCGGTCGCGGTGGCGAGATTGCCGCTGGAGTCGACAACTTGCGGCAGCATGGAGCGGGGGATGTCGAAGATGTCGAGTAGGTCGTCATCCCAGGTGAGCGTGTGGATGTTGAAGAGCAGGGTTCGCGAGGCGTTGGAGACGTCGGTGATGTGGCGTTGGCCGCCGGTTAGTTTCCAGATGAGCCAGCTGTCGACGGTGCCGAATGCGAGCTGGCCAGCCTGCGCCTGAGCGCGCGCGCCGGGAACATGCTGGAGAATCCAGCGAATTTTGCTGGCGGAGAAGTAGGCATCGAGGACGAGGCCGGTTTTCTCTGAGACGAGCGATTCGATGTTGCGGCCGTTGTGTTCGGTGGCGGCGAGCTGGGCGCAATCTTCGGCGGTGCGGCGATCCTGCCAGACGATGGCGTTGGCGACGGGGCGACCGGTGGCTCGCTCCCACACGAGGGTGGTTTCGCGCTGGTTGGTGATGCCGATGCAGTGAATGGCGGAGGGGTCGAGGCCAGCATCGCCGAGAACTGCACGCACGGCTGCGGCTTGCGAAGACCAGATGGCTTCAGGATCCTGTTCGACCCAGCCGGGTTGTGGATAGATCTGCGGTAGCTCCCGCTGGGCGATGTGGGTGAGCGTTCCATCGGCGCGCATCAAGGCGGCACGCGAGCTGCTGGTTCCCTGATCGAGTCCGAGGATGACGGCCATGGTCTTCGATCAGGCGCGCAGGCCGGCGAGCGCGGGATAGAGCTTGCGATAGGTTTGATAGCCGCGGTTGTAGACCTCGACTGCGGCGGCGTCGGGACGAATGGTTTCCGCCACACGAATAGAAGATTCGCACGCAGCATCGATATCTGGCCATGCGCCTGCGCCAACACCCGCGAGCAGTGCAGCTCCGTATGCGCCACCTTCTTCGGCGACGAGAAGTTCGACGGGGCGGCCATAGATGTCCGCCTGAATCTGCCGCCAGAGTGGACCGCGAGCGCCGCCGCCGCCGAGACGCACACCGCGAACGGGAATGCCAAGTTCGGCAAACAAGGTGAAGGTATCGCGCAGACTGTAGGCGACGCCCTCGAGCACGGCGCGCGTAAGATGCGGCTGACCATGGGATGCAGTCAGCCCGATGAATGCGGCGCGGACATCGGGATCGAGGTGCGGGGTCCGCTCACCGAAGAGGTAGGGTGCCCAGAAGACGCCATCGCTGCCTGCGGGAGCTTCGGCGGCGAGGGTCATCAGCTGCTCATACGAAGCGGGCTGGCCTTGCGCGCCGGCACTGACGACATCGCGAAACCAGCGTAGGGAGAGGCCTGCGGCCTGGGTCACTCCCATGACATGCCAGCGGCCGGGGACGGCATGACAGAACGTGTGGAGGCGGCCGAGGGGGTCGCGAATGGGTGCATCGGTGGCGGCGAACACGACGCCGGAGGTGCCGATGGTGGCGCTGACGGAGCCGGGCTTGAGAATTCCCATCCCGACTGCGCCTGCGCCTTGATCGCCCGCACCGGCGACGATAGGTGTACCGGCAACGAGGCCGGTGGCGGCCGCGGCAGATTTGCTGACCTTGGCGCAGATTTCGGCGGACTCAAACAATTGCGGCAGCCACTTGATGGGAACGCCGGAGGCTTCCGCCATGGGGATGGACCAGCGGCGGTGAGTGACGTCGAGCAGCAGCGTGCCGGAGGCTTCCTGCACATCCATGGCGTACACGCCGCTGAGACGAAAGCGGACATAATCCTTGGGGCACAGGATGTGGGCGATGCGGGTGAAAATTTCCGGCTCATGTTCGCGTACCCAGAGAATTTTTGTCAGCGTGAAGTTGGGGAGGGCAGGATTGCAAGTGAGCTCGATGACGTGTTCGCGGCCGAGTTTTGCGTGCAGCCAGTCGCATTGGGGGCCGCTGCGCGTGTCGCACCAGATGAGCGAAGGGCGAAGGACTTGTCCGTCGGCGTCGAGCAGGACAGCTCCGTGCATTTGTCCGGTGAGACCGACGGAGGCGATGTCGGAAGGCTTCGAGGCCGAGGCGGCGAGGACGGCGCGGATGGATTCCTGGGAGGCTCGCCACCAGTCTTCCG
>JAJYBW010000158.1 GCA_021778815.1 Acidobacteriota bacterium
CTGCCGTCAGCAAGACCAGTAAAAATGCGGCGATGCCTTCTTTTGCGCGCATGACAACCCATGATACCAACAACGGTTCTTGCTTCACTGAGAGCAACCACACAGTTCCCTGTCATGTGGTGAGATCAATTACCATGCAGCCGTTCCCTGAAAGAACGGCTGCGCGAGCTTGAATTCCCGGCCTACACCAACTGTGCGGTTGCTCTATTGCGATGGGCACGCCTTGCCGTCACACAGTGCGCCTGTAATGCCCTTGCCTTCCGTAATGGTGTAAATACGGTCGACGGCGCCCAGCTTTAGTGTTTCCTTTGCGCCGCTGGGCCAGTGGACTTCCACGTTGTCAATGGTAGTGGCGTCTCCAATGCCAAAGTGAACACGCATGTCATTGGAAGAAAGATAGCTGCCTCCGCTGAGTACATCCGCGCGCTGCCGCATGCCCTTGGTATTCAAGTAGACGGTTGCGCCCACCGCATCGCGCGGGCTCTTCGGTCCGCCAATCAACTTCAGCTCCACCCAATGGTGATGGTCCGGATTGACGTTGCGCAGCAGCACCGGGACGCCATCCATATTGTTGATGACAACATCGATCTTGCCGTCGTTGAACAGGTCACCGAAAGCGGCTCCGCGACCGACGCTGACGACGGCCAGGCCAGTTCCCTCCACCGCCGGAATGAGGTCGAACTTGCCGTTCTTCAAATTGTGGAAGAGCAGCGGACGCTCGGCATAGCTGGTCCCCCAGTCCGGATGCTGGTCAACATTGGGATAGACATGGCCATTGATGATCAGCAAATCTTTCCAGCCATCGTTGTCGTAGTCGAGAAACCCGTCGGCAAATCCGACAAAGGGAATCGTCGGCGCGGCGATCCCAGTCTCATAACTGACGTCGGTGAAATTCCCGGTGCCGTCATTACGAAAGACCACGTCGTAGTCGTCGCCGAAGTCGGTGTTGACGATGTCGAGATGCCCGTTGTTTTCGTAGTCTCCAGCGGCGATGCCCATGTTCGCAACCTCGCGCCCATCGGCATTCAGCGCGTACCCGCTCTCGAGGCTTTCGTCGGAAAATGTTCCGTTGCCCTTATTGATGTAGAGATAATTCGGCGTGGTATCGTTGGCGACCAGCAGGTCCGGCTTGCCGTCGTTGTTGACGTCCGCGAACAAGGTTCCCAGGCCGTAATATCCAGGCGGATCGCTGACTCCGAGTTGCTTGCTGACATCGGTGAAGGTGCCATCGCCATTGTTGTGGAATAGGTGATCATGCTCGCCAGGAAGTCCAGCGGGACCGCACATGACGGGGGTTCCGCGGAACTGGCATGTCTTATAGTCCGCTGCTTTCGAGCCGGAAACCGGCGGATTCCTGTAGTCGTAGTGAAGATATCCATCGACGAAAAGATCCAGCTTGCCATCGCCGTCGTAATCGCCGAACGTAGCCCCGGTGGACCAGGTGCCAATCGTCACGCCAGCCTTCTCCGCAACATCGGTGAAGGTGCCATCGTGATTGTTGCGATAGAGGCGGTTCTGTCCGTAGTTGGTGACGTACAGGTCGGGCCAGCCATCGTTGTCAACATCCCCGACGGTGCAACCAAAGCCCCAGCGTCCATTGGGCACGCCGGCTTTAGCCGTGACATTGGTGAAGGTGCCGTCGTGGTTGTTATGGAACAGAGCGGCTTGCGGCGCCGGTTCCTTGCCATCGAGAGCGTCGTAGGTGGAACCGTTCACCAGATAAATATCGAGCCAACCGTCGTTGTCGTAATCGAGCAGGCAGACGCCAGGACCCTTGGCTTCCAGAATGAATTTTTTCTCCGGTGTGCCGGCGGTATGATGCCAGGTGGTCAGCCCAGCCTGCTTAGCGACGTCCATAAAGATAATTGGACCTGTCTTGACGAAACCGCCCGCGGTGATGGGGCGATGCTGCGAATCGTAGACGGCCTTCGATGGTGGACCGCTGGCCATGCCGATCTGCGGCGGAGGGGCTGCATTCGCAGATCGAGAGAACGCGACCAGAGTTATGAGCGAAATCAGGACAGACTGAAACAGCCAACGACGCAGCAAGAATACTCCTCACTGCGATGGATTGTACCCGATTGAATGGGCTGAATGACGGCAAAACGACGGAGCGCTCCCGCTGCGATTTAGGAGGGAATTGCACGGATTGCGTCCTGTAATCTTTCGCACACCTCTTGAACGTCTGCGGGCGAAATCCGATTGAAGAACGGGAGTGCAATGGAACGCGCTCCGACATGCTCGGTCACCGTGAGCGGGTGGTGCGGCCTTGGCAGATCTTGATATGCGGGCTGCAAATGGATGGGAGCAAAATACCGCCCGCATCCAATTCCCTGCTCGCGAAGGGCGGCAACAATTGCATCTCGATGGTGACGTTGGAACCGGTCGCTTAGACGAGCGACGTAAACGAACCAACTGATGCGGCCTTCGGGAATGTGCAACTGCGGCAACGTCAGGTCAGGATTGCCTCGCAGCTGCTGGTCATACATGGCGGTCACCTCGGCCCGGCGCACAAGAATGCTTTCTACGCGACGAAGTTGTTCCAGTCCGAGCGCGCATTGCATTTCCGACAAGCGATAGTTGTAGCCGACGAGGGTGTGCTCAAGCCACTCGCCTGGATTGCCGCGTCCCTGGTTGCGCAGCGCTCGCGCCATGGTAGCGACTGCGGCATCGTTGGTGACGATCATGCCGCCTTCGCCGGTCGTGATCTGCTTGTTGGGATAAAAAGCAAACACTCCGGCATCGCCGATGGCGCCGACTTTTTGTCCGTGGTATTCGGCGCCAATCGCCTCGCAGGCATCTTCAATCACCCGCAGGCGATGACGTTTCGCGATGTCAACAAGGGCAGTCATATCGGCGGGGCGGCCGAATGTGTGAACGACGAGGATGGCCCGCGTTCTGGGCGTGATGGCGGCTTCTACCTTTTGAGGATCCAGGTTCAGCGTGGCCGGATCGATGTCGACAAAAACGGGCGTCGCACGCTCCATGCAGATCACGTTGGCCGCGGCGATGAACGTGAACGACGGAACGATGACCTCGTCGCCTTCGCCGATGTCGAGGCAGCGGATGCAAAGATGCAACCCGCTGGTGCCGGAGTTGACGGCCACCGCATGGCTCGCTCCCACATAGTCGGCCGCGGCACGCTCAAACGCTTCCAGTTTGGGACCGAGGCTAAGTTGCGGCGTGCGCAAAACCTTGGCTACAGCTTCGATCTCGGCTTCTGTTACATCGGGAGCGGACAGCGGAATGCGAATTGCTTTCATGGTTTCGGCAGGGCTGAGGGTGCTGGTTGAGATGCAAGTGATACGGCTTGCTTGATGAGGAGTTGCTCGGAAAGGGGCACAGTAGTTAAGACGCGAACAATGGTCTCGGAGGCGTTTCCGTTGCCGTAAGGATTCTCCATGCCACCCAGTCGCACGCGGAATTCCGGGTCGCGAGCTTGTGCGATGGCTCGTAAAATTTCGGGTTCGTCGGGATCGGCATCGATCACATTGGGGGCCCGCTCTCTTCCCTGCTGGCGCATGCCAACATTGACAGTCGGCACCGCAAACGAGGCAGACTCCATGATGCCGCTGCTGGAATTTCCAAGAAGCAGATCGACCTGCGCCAGCAAACCCCAATAAGCACGCGGGTCCAGGTTGGTGAAGAGGCGTCCATCGGTGCGGTCCGCCAGAAATTCGCGCGTGCGCTGCTGCAGTTCGCGGCTGCCTGCATCGGCATTGGGAAAACAGAAGAGGAGTTGCGCGTCGATTTTCCCCAAAGCTGCAAACAAGGCATCAGCTTCGCGTACCGTATCACGCGCGATGGTCACGGGATGGTACGCGACCAGAATCGTTGGCCGGATCAGGTCAAGCTGAAGCTGTGTTGCGATTTCTTCGCGTGACATCAACGTTCCCCGGCGAAGATGGTCGAGCGAGGGAGCCCCGGCTCGATGCACGCGCCACGGCTCTTCTCCCATGGCAATCACACGTCGCCGCGCTGTGTCAGTCGACGTGAAGTGAATATGGGCCATCTTTGTTAATGCATTCCTGACGGCATCGTCGATGGCGCCCTGACTGATCTCGCCGCCTTCAATGTGCGCGATGGGAATGCGAAGGGCCAGCGCGACGGAAGCGGGCGCCAGCATCTCGTAGCGGTCGGCGATCAGCAGCAGCAGGTCGGGGCGCGTCGCTCCCAGATGGTCAGCCAGGCTCAGCGTGGCCACGCCAATCGTTTTCGCCATGCCCACATCTGTGTCGGAACTAAGCAGGCATTCAATCTTCGCGTCGATTTTGAAACCGTCTTTTTCAATCTCCTGAACCGTGCTGCCAAACTCCGGCGACAAATGCGAACCCATCACGATCAGGCGCAAATCCACGCCGGGGTGCGCCGCAAGATCACGCAGCGGCCAATAAAGATGGCTGTAATCCGCGCGCGAAGTGGTGACGACCGCGATTTTTCTTCTTTCAGTCATGCTGGGCCACCAACGATGCCGCGCGCATAGCATCGAGCGACACGCTGGGACGATATTCCGGAACGAGACGCGCAATCACTTGCAAGACAGCGTCAAGATTTCTCGCGTGGACGGCGATGTCGAGCTCGGCCATGGCTTGATGCACCCATTCGTCCTGCACTGCGGATCCGGCGACCGCACGAAGACGTGGGCCAAAACAATCCGCCAGACGCTCGCCGGGGCCGACAAATTCCTCATGCAGTTTCTCTCCTGGGCGCAAGGTCGTGAACACCAGGCTGGATTGGGAAGAATTGTCGCTCTTGTGCTGGATCAAGAAATTGGCGAGGTCGACAATTTTCGTTGGCGACCCAACCTCGGGGATCCATATCTGTGCGGGGCTCGGTGCGAGCGAGGCTTCCAGGATGAGAGAAATCGTTTCCGTCATCGTAAAAAAGTATCGGTCTACATCGGGGTGCGTCACCGAAATGTTATCGCCCCGGGCAATCTGATCCAGAAAGATTGGGACGACGCTGCCTTGCGAGCCGAGAACATTGCCGAGACGAATGCAGCTCATGCGGGTGGAAAGCCTGGCGCACGCCAGCAGCGCCTGTTCCGCCATTCGCTTGGACGCGCCCATCATGCTGGTCGGACGCACGGCTTTGTCGGTTGAGACCATCAGGACTTGGCGAATGCCTTGTCGCGCAGCCGCCTGCGCCAGGCGATAGGTGCCGAGCGTGTTGTTACGGACTACTGCGAGCGGATTGGATTCCATTAGCGGGACATGCTTGTAGGCAGCCGTGTGATAGACCATCTCCGGCTGGTGCTGCGAACAAAGTTCGTCCAGCAATTCGTTATCTTCGATACTTCCAAGCACCGCGATGTACGGAGGAGGGGATGCGAGGCGTTGCAATTTCGCGTCCAGCTCGTACAAGTTTTGCTCGGAGGCATCCAACAGCAGCAGCATGCGCGGGCGCAACTGGGCCAGTTGCAGCGCTAAGGCCGAGCCGATCGAGCCGCCAGCCCCAGTGATCAGGACGCACTCATCACGATGAAGGTTGGCGGCTGGATGTTCATCTTCCATTGCCGAGGCGCGCCCCAGCAAACCAGCCCAATCCATATCGGTCACGTCCTCGTTCGACAAGGTTCCTCCGCGCTCGATCCGTCCTTTGACAACCGAGATAAGGCTCTCACCTTTCGCAGCTAAAATTTCAGCGCACCACGGCTGTTTTCGCCGGAATGCAAAAGCCGTCGCGCACATTCGTTCCTGTCAATAGCGGACGAACCAAACGCCGCGCACGATCGGAACCCAATATCTATCTTGTAGACTAAAGGATCGGTGGCCGTAATCGCAGCGAACTGCAGCTAATTGAGGTCAGTCGTACTTCCATGCTTCCGCGCATCCAGATCTCCCAGGTTTTCGCCGTTGTTTTTCTCATCACGTCCTTCGCTTGGGGCGAGGCCGCCCCTGCCCCGCAAGCAGACGCCATTCAGTTGAACAACCTCGGCGTGGCGTACATGAACCAGCAGAATTTCAATCAGGCGGAGAAACTGTTTACTTCCGCCGTCGAGAAAGATCCATCCCTGCTGACGGCGCAACTGAATGAGGGAATTGCGCTGCTCAATTCTCAGCAACTGTCGCAGGCGAGCACGGTGCTGCGCAAGGTGGCCGCACAAGACCCGAACAACACGGCGGCGTGGTACAACCTGGGACTGGTTGCGCGCAAAGACGGCAACACCACGGAAACGATTGAGGATTTCAAGCACGCGGTTGCGCTCGATCCGGACAATGCGGACACACATTATTTGCTGGGCAGCGGCTATCAGCAAAGCAAGGATTACAAGAACGCCATCCTGCAGTACCAGGCGGCGCTGCAATTGAATCCGCTGCACGCATCGGCGGAGTTTGGGTTGGCGCGAGCCTACCAGGAAACGGGAGCGCTGGACGATGCCAGGCAAGCGTTTCAACGGTTCCAGCACATCACAGGCGAAAAGCTTGGCTCTCCCATGACGATTTCCTACGGCGAGATGGGTCGCTACTCCATGGCGCAATCCATCCATGTGGCGGAGCCGGCGGTTGGGCCGATGATTCCTGTGCGATTCGTCCGCGAGGTGATCGGCCGCGAAGCGAAGACGATGCCGGGCGCGAACGAGCCAGAGCAAGCCGGCGGCGGCGCCTGCATGGTGGATCTGTTCGGGGACGGAAAAACCGATCTGATCTCGCTGGGCGCGGGTGCACACGCGATTCATCCGTATCGCAACCTTGGCGGTCGATTTGAAGAAGTCCCTGCGACCCAGATGGGACTGGATGTGAGCGGCGACGCCATCGCGTGCACGGTGGGTGACTTCGACAACGATGGGCTTCCGGATATCGCGGTTTCGCTGCGAGACCGCGTCGTACTTTTTAGAAATTCAGGCCACGGAAAGTTCTCCGATGTCACCAAGGCTGTCGGGATTACACCGGCGAACGAGCCTGCGGGGCTTACCTTTGTGGACTACGACCACGACGGCGACCTTGACTTGTTTGTGACCGGCAAGCCGTTGGTGGGTGCGAGCGGCCCGAGCGTCTTGTGGCGCAATAACGGCAATCAAACCTTCACCAACGTGACTGGCCCCACTGGGCTAGCCGGCCACGGGGCGACCCGCAACGCGACGCTCTCCGACATCAACAATGATCGTGCGGTCGACCTGGTTGTGACCGGCGCAGATCCGGCGCCCACGTTCTATGCCAATCCGCGCGAGGGTGTGTTTCGCGCAACACCTCTCTTCAGCGATCCAAAGCTGCCCCCGACAAATGGCGTCTACGTTTTCGACTTTAATAAAGACGGTTGGATGGATGTCGCGGTGACGCACACGGGCGCGCCCGGCGTGACGCTGTGGCGCAATGTCGACGGCAAGCGTTTTGAGCGTGTGCCGCTGCCGGTTGCGGACGCGACGGGCGGATGGGGACTGACTGCCATCGATATCGACAATGACGGCTGGATTGACCTGGCTGTACTGATCGACACCGCACACGGCCCTGAACTGCGAATATTGCGCAACTGCGGGCCGCGGGGATTTCAAGACGTAACCGCGGCCGTGGGACTTGCGGACCTGAAGCTGGATGCTCCGCGCGCGCTGCTTGCCGGGGACGTCGACGGCGATGGCGATGCGGACCTGATCGTGACGCAACTGAACGGGCCACCGGTGTTGCTGCGCAACGATGGCGGCAACAAAAACCATTGGGTTCGGCTGTCGTTGAAAGGATTGGCGGACAACAAATCCGCGCTCGGCACGAAGGTAGAAATCTTTTCCGGGAATCTTTGGCAGAAGTGGGAAGTTGCGGGCGCCACCGGCTACATGGGACAAGGAGCGCCGGAAATTCTT
>JAJYBW010000159.1 GCA_021778815.1 Acidobacteriota bacterium
TCCGGGCCCGGTGAAGGTTCACTTGCTGCTGCAGCAGGACTACGCTCTCCACACCATTTGGGATGTCATCGGAAAAATTCCCGGCACTCAATTTCCCAGTCAACCCGTCATCGTCGGCAATCATCGTGACGCCTGGGTCTTCGGCGCCGTCGATCCCAACAGCGGCACCGCCTCCATGCTGGAAGCCGTGCATGGTATCGGCACTCTGCTGCAAAGCGGCTGGAAACCGAAACGCACCCTCATCTTTGCCAGCTGGGATGGAGAGGAAGAAGGTCTCCTCGGTTCCACCGAGTGGACAGAAGACCACGCGGAAATGCTGGCGCACGCGGCTGCGTATTTCAATATTGATGTCGCCGTCTCCGGCCCCACCTTCGACGCCCAGGCCGTCCCTTCGCTCAAGCCATTCGTCATCAACATTACGAAGGAAGTTCCCAGCCCAGTCGGCGGCACTGTCTACGATGTGTGGCTCGCCAACCAGCAGCCCACAGATCAGAAAAGCGGCACCGCCAATCCCCTCATGGACTCTGGTCAGCACAGTTCTCCGCTGGTCGAAGGCATTCGCATGGGCGACCTCGGCAGCGGCTCCGACTACACTCCCTTCCTGCAGCATGTCGGCGTTCCCTCGACCGATATCGGCTCCAGCGGCCCTTACGGCGTCTATCATTCCGCGTTTGACGATTACACCTGGTTCACCAAGTTTGCCGATCCCAACTTTGTCTACCTGCAGCAGCAGGCTCGCATCCTCGGGCTGGAAGCGCTGCACATGGCCGATGCCGACCTGCCTCCCTACGACTATGCCCAATATGGCGCAGAGGTCCTTCGCTATCTCGAAACTGCGCAAGAGAAAGCCACCAAGGCCGGCATGACCAGCCTCAACTTCGGTCCCGCCATTGCCGCCGCACACCACTTTCAAGATGCCGGTCAGCACGCCCTCACCGCCGAACGCGATCCCGCCGGCGACCTGGCGCAAGAAAATCGCACCCTGCGCAATGTCGAAGAAGACCTGCTCAATCCGCGCGGCCTTCCAGATCGCCCCTGGTTCAAGCACACCATCTACGCTCCCGGGGAGTACACCGGCTACGCCGCAGTCGTTATCCCCGGCGTCAATGAAGCCATCGACGCCAAAGATACCGCCCACGCCGCCGAGCAACTTGAAGTTCTCACCGGCGCCCTCGATCACGCCACCGCAACCCTGAACCAAATGCCGTAATCCTTCCGGCCGCGCGCGGCGGTGGCAGCCGGTCATTAAGATTTTCCATTCCCTTCGCCAATCGCGCCGCAGATGCCATAATGCCAATATGGAGATTGGCGAGTTTCTCCGAGAAAAGGTCATGGCTGTACAGGAATATTCCCTCCTTTCCTGGACTGCGATGACGAACATTTTCCGTCGCCCATTTTACTGGGTTGACCTGTACACGCAGGCGGATCTCATCGGCGTCGGCTCCGCGCCCATCGTCATTCTCACCGGCTTTTTCACCGGTGGCGTGCTGGCTTTGAATTCCGCATCAACCTTGGCGCAATTTGGAGCGAAGGCTGTCACGGGAACGCTTGTCAGCCTCTCCATGATCAAGGAACTTGGCCCCGTTCTCACAGGCCTCATGGTTTCCGGCCGCAATGCTTCCGGCATGGCCAGCGAACTCGGCTCCATGCAGGTGACCGAACAGATTGATGCCATGCGCGCCCTGGGCGTCGACCCACTCAAAAAGCTGGTCACCCCACGGGTGCTTTCAACCATCATCATGCTCGTCTTCCTCACCATCATTTCCGATGCGCTGGGAACTCTCGGCGGCGGATGGATCTCCAGCACCATGGGCATCAATCTTTCGCAATACTTCCACTCGGCCTACCAGGCGCTCCGTTATCCAGACGTTCTGGAAGGCCTGGTGAAACCGCTCCTCTTCGGCTTCATCATCGCCACCGTCGGCTGCTACTTCGGTATGTCCACGCGTGGTGGCACACAAGGCGTCGGCCGCTCCACCACCCAGGCCGTCGTTGTCAGTTCTGTGTTGATTATTTTCAGCGATTTTCTCATCAGTCAGTTAACCATCGGACTCTTTGGCCGCTAAATCACTGGCGCTGGAATTCACCTATGTCGACCACCGAAACCGTCCCATCTCCCGAGCCAGCCATCGGCGATCCCAACGCCCCGGTGGTCTCCTTCCAACACGTCTCCATCGGTTTCGACGGCCATTCTGTCCTGCTCGACATCAGCTTTCAGGCCCGCTCCGGAGAAATGGTCATTATCCTTGGGCCCGCCGGCGGCGGAAAAAGTATCCTGCTGAAACTCGCCAACGGACTCATTCCGCCCGATGCCGGTCGCGTCCTCCTCTTCGGCAAAGACATCAACAAACTCACACAGGAGGAGATGTTCGAATTCCGCAGCCACATCGGCATGGTCTTCCAGGAGAGTGCCCTCTTCGACTCACTCTCCGTCCGCGACAACGTCGCCTATCGCCTGCTCGAGGAGCGCGATGATCCGGAAGACGTCAATCGTCGTGTCACCGAGTCACTGAAATTCGTCGAACTCGAACACGCCATCGACAAGTTTCCCGCCGAGCTTTCCGGTGGCATGCGCCGCCGCGTCGCCATCGCCCGTGCCATCATCACCCAGCCCAGTCTGCTGCTCTACGACTCGCCCACCGGCGGCCTCGACCCCATCACCTCGACTACCATTATTGAACTGGTCATGAAGCAGCGCGACGTCTACGAAAGCACCGCCCTGCTGGTCACCCATCGCCTGCAGGATGCCTTCACCCTGGCCACCCACCGCTTCAACATGAAGACCAATCAAATGGAGCGCATCGAGAACGACGGCGTCGATCCCAACACCACCCTCATGGTGCTCAAGGAAGGTCACATCGCCTTCACCGGCTCCCTCGTCGATCTTCTCCGCTCGAAAGATCCCTACATCCAGGAATACCTGGCATAGTCTGCCATTGAATTAGAGCGGATGGATAGATACTGCAGTCAAAATAAGATGAGTCATTCTGAGCGCAGCGAAGAATCCAGAGGGTGATGGCTCCATCACATCAATGGGATCGCCTGCGCTCCTTTCGGCCAACACACCGCCCGATATAATTTCCCCATGTACACGCCTCAGGCTGGAATCTTTGCCCTTGGTACCTCTTCCCATGCGTACCTGGAATTCGACCTTCTCGATGCCGCCAAGTGCAAGCAGTTCGCCTCCACCATTGCCTCTATCCGCGAGCCGCGTACCACGACCGGCGGAGTGAACTTCGTCATCGGCTTTCGCCCAGAACTCTGGCGCAAGATACTTCCCGACGACGCGCCTGCGGCCGTCGAGGGCTTCAACAAAAACATTCAAGGCATCGAAGATTTCGTCATGCCCGCCACGCAACACGATGCGTTAGTCTGGCTCTCCGGGAGCGGGTACGACGTTCTCTTCGATATGGCTCGCTCCGTCATCCACGACCTCGCCGCCCAGGCCACGCTCGTCGAAGAAACCTCCAGTTGGGCCTACCGTCACAATCGCGATCTGACCGGCTTCATTGACGGTTCAGAGAATCCCACCCTGCTCGACGCGCCCCTCGATGCGCTCTTGCCCGAAGGCGTTCCCGGTGCCGCCGGCTCCGTCCTGTTATTGCAAAAGTGGAAGCACAACGTGGCCGAGTGGGAAGCTCTGCCGGTCGCGCAACAGGAGCGAATCATGGGCCGCACCAAGCCCGACAGCACGGAACTCGAAAACAAACCGGAAGACTCCCATGTCGCTCGCACCGATCAGGATGAGTTCGGACACATCTTTCGTCGCAACATGCCCTACGGAAACGTCGAGGACCACGGTACCGTATTCGTTGGCTTCAGCGCCGAGCAGAAGCGGCTCTCAAGAATGCTCGATAGCATGGCCGGCCTGGTCAATGGCCAGCGCGACGCCCTCACCCGCTATACCCAGCCGCTCACCGGCTCCTACTACTTCGTCCCCTCCGTAGACAGCCTCCGCCGCCTGCAATAAGTCAACGCAAGTAGCTCAAGCGCAAAAATTCCCGGCCAGTCTGCAACCGGATTGCAGACCCGCCGGGAACCATTTTTCTTCTACTGAACTAGGCGTTCTTCAGCGATGCCATATCGATCGAGAAGCGATACTTCACGTCCGACTTCAGCAGCCGATCATACGCCTCATTCACCTTCTGGATCGGGATCACTTCCACATCCGCTGTGATGTTGTGCTCCCCACAGAAATCCAGCATCTTCTGCGTCTCCGCAATCCCACCAATCGGCGAGCCCGACACGCTGCGTCGCCCCATAATCAGCGCGAACGCCGGAATCTCGAAAGGCTTATTCGGCGCGCCCACCAGCGTCAGATTTCCATCTCGAGCCAGCAAATTGATGTAGGTGTTGATGTCGTGATTCGCCGAGACAGCATCGAGAATAAAGTCGAAGCTGCCGGCATGCTTCGCCACTTCATCCGCATTCTTTGAAACCACAACCTCGTCCGCACCCAACCGCAGCGCGTCCTCCGTCTTTCCTGGCGAAGTCGTGAACAGCACCACATGCGCGCCTAGGGCATGTGCGAACTTCACGCCCATGTGCCCCAATCCGCCCAGCCCGACGATGCCAACCTTCTTCCCCTTGGTCACTCCCCAATGATGCAGCGGAGAAAAAGTGGTAATGCCGGCGCATAGCAACGGCGCGGTTCCCGCCAGGTCCAGGTTCGCCGGAACCTTCAGCACAAATCGCTCATCGACCACCACGCTGTCAGAGTAGCCGCCGTAAGTAACTCCCCCGGTATGTTTGTCCGGGAAGTTATAGGTCAGCGTCATGTTCGGGCAGAACTGCTCCTCGCCCCGTTTACATTCCGGGCAGGTTCCGTCAGAGTCGACCATACACCCCACAGCCGCCAGGTCGCCCACTTTGAACTTCTTGACGCCCGCGCCAACTTTAGTCACGCGGCCAACAATCTCATGTCCCGGCACGCAGGGATAAACCGTCGGCATAAATTCGCTCCACTCGTTCCGTACCTGATGCAGGTCAGAGTGGCAAATCCCGCAGAAAAGTATCTCAATCTGGACGTCTGTCTCGGTTGGATCGCGCCGCGCGATCGTAGTGGAAGCTAGCGGCGATGTCGCACTGGTAGCAGAAAAAGCTTTTGCGTTGTACATAGCTTCCTTTCGATGCAGCCGCTTGCGATAAGTATGCAAAACCTGCTCCACGGCCCGCTCGCCTCGCTGCTTCTCGCGCAAAACATTCATCCCATTCTCATCGATGTCCCCTATTGCCCCGTCTTGTCATCACTCGAACCTTGTAAATCCCACGACCCAAGCCCAAGGTAGTTTCACGCAGTTGGCCTTCAGGCTGCACCGCTGGGCGCACAGTACGGGTACGCGGCACTCCTCCCTTATGTTTTAACTCCGTAATTCAACGCTTCAGAGGAAATCCACGTGAAAATCGCAATCGCTCTTATCGCTGTTCGTCAATATCTGCCCCGTTGTCAGCATGAAATAGTTGCCGATCGAAGGATGAGTGCTCGCATAGTAATGCGTTGCCGGGGCTCCCTTTCCGATCAGTGCATTCAAATGTGGCCATCCACTGGTAACGCCGACAACCGAAGAGTAGCCGCGATTCTCCTCCATCACAATTACGACGTATTTGCTCTTTGGCATCCTGGTGCTCGACGCCGCATTTGAATTGAGCGCGGGACCGTCCATCGTTGTGCCGCCGCAGCCGGCCAGTGCCAGCCCCAGCGCCACCGAATAGACTGCCTTGAGAGGTAGAAATGGAAGTTTCATGCAAGTCCCTTCTGCTCGGGCGACGACATTTGCCAGCGCATTCGACCCATACTGCGACCGGCCTTATTCTTATCTTCTTAAGATTCAAATGCCATCCAGGAGGAGGAAGTCTGCCGTATTTCTTATAAGTGTGAGATATTTCCCCTCCACCAGGTTTTTCGAGAACCGCTTCACCCGTGGTGGGTTAACCAGAGCCTTCGCTGCAGCCGAAGGGGCCCATGGTAACGGCCGGGGCAACTTCTGCGTAGACAGGCGTATCTGGCGCTGCTATTGATTCCGCAATGCAATCATGGGGTTGATTCGTGATGCCCGCCACGCAGGCAGGTATCCCGCGGCCAGCGCTACCGCCGTCAGCAGCAGAATCACTGCGCCGAAGGTGGCCGGATCGGAAGCAGCTGTGCCGAACAGCAACGTCGCAATCAACCGCGATGCCGCAAACGATGCCGCCAGTCCCACCCCTATCCCCAGCAGCACCAGCCGCAGCGTCTTCCAGATCACGTCGAATTGCACATTCCATCGCGATGCGCCCAGAGCCATGCGGATGCCAATCTCCTGCGTCCGCTGCGTCACCGAGTAGGAGATAACGCCGTAAATTCCCAGCGACGCCAGCAAAAGCCCCAACCCCGCGAAAATATCCACCAGCAGAACGAAAAATCGTCGCGGTGATACCGCATGATCCACTAATCCCTGGATCGGTCGAAACTCTGTGGCCGGCTGACCTGGATTGATCTGCCGCAGCGTAGCCATCACGCTCGAAGCCAGCACATCTGGCGACAACTTCGTGCGCACCACCAGCTGCGCTCCCTCCGGACCAAATTGCGTTGCGGGCAGATACATCTGCCAGCCCGGATCGCCTTCAACGCTGCTCTCCTGAACATCCGCAATCATGCCGATCACCCGCGCCTCGCCTCCGCCAGCCATCGCGATGCGTCCGATTGGGTCCTGCCCCGGCCACAGCTTCCTGGCGACGGTTTGATTAACGATGACCACCTTCTCACTCTTCGGACCATCCGACCAATCTATGTCACGTCCTTCGAGCAGCCGCATCCCAATCGCTTTCAAGTAACCGGGCGACACAATAAATACAAATGTGCCCTGCAGTTTTGCCGGACGATAGGGCTGGCCCTTCGCGGCGATAGGCCAGCTTCGATTCCGGCTCAGCGGCAGGTTGTCGGCGATGCCTGCGGTTTCGATTCCCGGAATTGCTTCTACCCGGCGGATGATCTCCCGCCAGATCGCGCCCCTCTTGGCCGCATCGCCTCCGTCGTCATAGTCCACACTGATAGCCGCCGCATGGCTCGGCTCGAACCCGAGATCGACATCCAGAAGGCGCAGAAAGCTGCGCAACAGCAATCCGGCGCCCACCAGCAGCACGCACGCCAGCGCAACTTCAGACACCACCAGCGCCGATCGCAAGCCCTCATGCTTTCTGCCTTCGCCGCCGTTGCCGGAATCCTTCAACGTCTCCTGCAGATTTCCCGAAGACATCTTCAGCCCCGGCATCAACCCAAACGCGGCTCCACTCGCAATTGCAATCGCCACCGTCCACGCCAGCGTTGCGCCATCGATCTTCAGATCGCTCAACAGCGGCAGCGCAATCGATCCCTGGTGCGCCAGAAACTCGATCACCGCAAATGCAATCCCCAGGCCGAGCAACGCACCCGCTCCAGAAAGAATCAGGCTCTCCGTCAGCAACTGGCGAATCAGCCGGCCTCGTCCCGCGCCCAGCGCCGTCCGCATCGCGAATTCCTTGCTCCGCGCCGCCGTTCGCGCCAGAAGTAGATTCGAAAGATTCACGCAAACAATCAGCAGAATCATGCCCACCGCGCACCACAATACAACCAAAGATCGGCGCAGCTTACCGCTTACATACTCTTTCAATCCAAGAAGTCTGCCGGTGTAGCCCACGTACCAATTTGGATGTCTTTGATTGAAGTCAAGCCTGGGGAAAAGCAGATCGGCTTCGGCTTGCGCCGCTGCCAATGTCACTCCCGGCTTCAGACGGCCCATC
>JAJYBW010000160.1 GCA_021778815.1 Acidobacteriota bacterium
CGAGCGTGACGGCACCAGCTGCGAAAATCTTCCGGAAACCCATGCCGTCATGAAAAAGATTCGCGCCGAGATTGATGCTCACTACGAAAATCGCATCATTCTCGCCGAGGCCAACCAGTGGCCGGCCGACGTTCGTCCTTACTTCGCGGATGGCGATGAATGTCATATGGCCTTCCATTTTCCCCTGATGCCGCGCATGTACATGGCGCTTCGCCAGGAGGATCGACTTCCCATCACGGAAATTATGGGTCAGACCCCGCCCATCCCCGACACCTGCCAATGGGGTTTGTTCCTTCGCAATCATGATGAGCTCACATTGGAAATGGTCAGCGACGACGAGCGCGATTACATGTACCTCGCCTACAGCGCTGACCCGCGTATGCGCATCAACATTGGCATTCGCCGCCGCCTGGCTCCGCTGCTCGATAACAATCGCCGCCGCATCGAGCTGCTGAACAGCCTGCTGTTTTCCTTCCCCGGCACGCCCATCCTCTACTATGGCGATGAAATCGGCATGGGCGACAATATTTATCTCGGCGACCGCAATGGCGTTCGCACCCCCATGCAGTGGACTGCCGATCGCAATGCCGGCTTCTCCCGCGCAGTTCCCGCCAAGCTTTATAGTCCGGTCGTCATGGACCCCATCTGGGGCTACGAAGCCATCAACGTCGAAGCCCAGCAGAGCGACTCCAGTTCGCTGTTGAACTGGATGCGCAACCTGATCGCCCTGCGCAAACTGTTTCGCGTCTTCGGCCGAGGCGCCCTCAAATTTCTCAATCCCGACAACCGCAAAGTCCTCGCCTACATCCGCGAAGCCGACGATGAAATTGTCCTGTGCGTCGCCAACCTCTCCCGCTTCGCACAGCCCGCGCAACTCGACCTCAGCGAGTACGACGGCATGGTTCCCGTCGAGATGCTGGGCTACGTCGAGTTCCCTTCCATCACCCGTCAGCCCTACGCCGTAACCCTCGCACCCTATGGATTTCTCTGGCTGGAACTGCATCCCTCCCCGGAGACCGCCGCCGTTCAGCCGGAAGATTCCGCGCTGCTCCTTGCCGATACAGCCGATTGGACAAGCCTGTTTTTGGATGGCAACCTGCGCAAGCTGCAGCAATCTATTTTGCCCACCTATCTTCCCTTGCAACGCTGGTTCGGCAACAAGTCAGCATCCATCCGAAGCACCACCGTCGCAGACTGGGGCAAGCTCGACCACAGCGGTGCCATCTTCTGCCTGGTGCACGTGGAGTACGAAGCCGGAGCTTCAGATCGCTATTTTCTTCCCGTCGCCATCGCCTTCGGGGACTCGGCGCGCGCCCTTCGCGACAACTCGCCCGCGTCGGTCCTTTCCGCCGTACTGTCTCCTTCCGGAGAGGGCGTTCTATACGATGCGACCTATGACCCCCATTCCTGCGAGGCCTTGTTGAACGTCATCGCTACCTCCTCCACGTTTCCCATGCAGCAGGGATCGGTCGAGGGTACGCCCAGCAGCGCCTTGCGTGGCCTGATGACGAAGAAGTCGCAGGACAAAACTCTCAATCCCCGTCGCAGCTCCGCGGAACAAAGCAATACTTCCATTCTGTTCGGCGACCGGCTGATTATGAAGCTCTTCCGCCATCCCGAACCGGGCCTGAACCCGGATTGTGAAATGGGTCGATTCCTGACCGAGCAGGCACACTTTGCCAACATTCCACCCTTCGGCGGGTCGATCGCATATATCAACAAGGGCGAGGCTCCCACGACACTTTGCATGCTGCAGGGCCTGGTGGCAAATCAGGGCGACGGTTGGCAGTGGATCTTGGAGGAGTTGGAGCGCTATTACGAGACTTATGTGCAGGAAACCATTCCCGCGGAAGAATTGGGCCTGCCCGCCGTATCGACCTCCGCTCCCCTGGGTATCGCCCGTGCATCGCGGTTTGCCCAGGAACATGCAGGCGTCGTCCTGGACGCGGTAGCCGTACTCGGACGCCGCACTGCGGAAATGCATCTGGCTCTGGCTTCCTCTCCAACCAATACGGCCTTCTCTCCAGAGCCGCTGACCAAAGAGTATTTTGACAATCTGCAGACGTCGATTAACGCCCAGGCCGCCCATGCCTACGAACTGCTGCGCAAAACCATGTCGGGCCTGGCGGATGACACGGTCGAGATTGCCGCCCTGCTTCTTAGCCACCGCACCCGCATTCTCGGCGGCCTCGGCGCCTCCAGCATCGGCAGCATGGAGGGTCAGCGCATCCGCATCCACGGCGACTATCATCTCGGCCAGGTGCTGCGCGTCAAATCCGACTTTGTCATTCTCGACTTTGAAGGCGAACCGGCCCGCTCGCTCGACATCCGCCGCATGAAGCATTCCCCGTTGAAGGATGTTGCCGGAATGGTGCGGTCCTTCAACTACGCCGCCTGGGCTGCGCTGATGCGCTATTCCTCTCGCCGGCCGGAAGATCAATCGAAGCTGGAACCCTGGGCGACGCTTTGGGAGGCCTCCGCCTCAGCGGAGTTTCTGCACGCCTACATGGAAACCATGGCCGGCAGTCACTTGATTCCCGCGACTCCTGCCGCGCAGTGGAGTTTGCTCGACCTCTACCTGCTGGAAAAGGCCTTTTACGAGTTGGTCTATGAGTTGAATAGTCGTCCTGATTGGGTGAAGATACCGCTCATGGGCGTTGCTGCGTTGTTGCAGCAGGAATTTGAATAACGCGTGGTGTTCCCCCGCAGCGGAGTAAATCGAAATCATGGCTGAACTGGAAGCGCTGCAGGAATCGAAACAGGAAAGCCCCGAGGTCGGTCCGACAGATCTCCTCATGGCAATCCCCGCTCCGCTGAGGAGCAACCTTCTTACCCCCGCCGTGCAGAAGATCCTGCAAGCCATGAAGCTCCTCTCCTCTCCTTGTCAGGTCGTGCTTGCGCTACCCGGAGAACATCCCCAGGACGAGCCCGCCGGACTCGCGCTGAGCGGCGATGAGCCGGCTTCCCAGCCGTCTGTGCGTTACGTCAACTATCCCTTGCAGGCGACCGTCCCCGGAATCATTCCCTGGCTTCCCAACGCAGCCACCTATCGGGAAGTCGCCCGTCTCGCCACCACCCTGCAAGCTCGAGCATGCACCCTGCTCGGCACAGATACCGGATTCATTCGCGACTCGCTGACTCCTGAAAAACTTACGCTTCTCGTCGATCCGGCAATCGGCGGCAGCTTCGACCTGGTCATGCCTCTGTATGCATCGCAGGCCTTCGACGATCTGGTCAACAAGAGCATTCTCTATCCGCTGACCCGCTCTCTCTACGGCCATCGCGTGCAAAACCCTCTCGGCACAGAAGTCCAGATATCGTCGAAAATGTTTCCCGTGATTGCCGCCAATGTTGTGCGCGACTCCAGCCAGCAGCAGGGGCGGCTTCCCTGGCTCGCAACCCTTGCCGCCAGCAGAAATCTCAAAATCTGCCAGGCTCAGCTCGGCGCGCGCCGTCCCTCCAGCGCAGATGGAATTGAGCTTAGCGACGCCCTCGCGCAGCTGACCGGACCTTTATTCCTCGATATGGAAGACAACGCCGCTTTCTGGCAGCGCATTCGCGGCTCGCACGATGCGCCCATTTTCGGCACCGCCTCCACCTCCACTGAAGCGACCGATACTGTGGACGTCCGCCACATGGTCGAGGCCTTCCTGCTGGGCGAACGCAACCTGCGCGACTTCTGGGCGCTCATCCTGCCGCCCGTGACCCTGCTGGAACTGAAAAAACTCTCCCGTCTCTCTCCGGATGAATTTCATATGCCGGATACTTTGTGGGCGCGCATTGTCTACGATTTCGCGCTCGCCCATCGTCTTCGCAATATTCATCGCACCCATCTGTTTGGCGCGCTCACACCCCTTTACCTCGGATGGGTTGCATCGTACGCGGTTGAAATCAACCAGAGCGGCATCGCCGCCGCGCAACAACGAATCGAACAACTGGCACGCACCTACGAATCAGAGAAACCCTATCTCCTCTCCCGTTGGCGCTGGCCAGATCGCTTTCATCCGTAAAAGCCCGCAATGAAGCAAAAGCAGGGCAGGTGTAATGTGGAACGATAGCGCTGCACAGGCTTTTTCCAACAAGAAAAAGCCTACATAAGGATTTTCGGATACATCACCGTATCCCTGCTTTTGCTCTAGAACAGGAGTCCGTCATGTGGGAACAAGTACATCAGGCGCTGCTGGAATCGCTTCATCGTGCCGTATTTAAAGTCGCAACGCTGTTGCCCGGCGTCCTCGCCCTCATCGTTGCCCTGGTCGTTTCTATTTTTATCGGATGGCTTCTGGCCGCCCTCCTGCGGCGCATACTTCTTGCCGTGCACTTCGACGCGCGCGTGCAACAATCCGGACTCGCCAACATTTCCGACTGGTCTTCCGCCAAAACGCCCACCTTCCTGGCGACGCGAATCGTTTTCTGGCTCACCGTCATCGCAGGCCTGTTTGTCGGCATTGCCGCCTTCGACGCCTCTTTGTCCTCCGGGCTGTCCGCCTACGTCGTCGCGTATATTTCCAGGATCGTCGCCGCTGTGGTGCTGCTGACCATTGGAGCCATCATTGCTCGCTTCCTCTCTCGCAGCGTGCTTATCAACGGCGTCAACATGAACCTGGAGCACGCACGCCTATTAAGCCTTGGAGCAAAGTGGCTGGTCCTCGTCTTCACCGTCGCCATGGTGCTCGATCATCTCGGCATCGCCCGCAGCATTGTCGACCTCGGCTTCGGCATTCTCTTCGGCGGCATTGTGCTCGCACTTGCGCTGGCGGTCGGCCTCGGCTCCAGAGACCTGGTGAGCCGATCCCTGGAACGCGACCGGCACAAAACTTCTACCGAAGAGGATGTCGTCCGCCACTTTTGATCACCGGGCAGCATCGGCAGCCGCTGATCCATTTTTCCCGTTTCACTTCATCATGAGATATACGGTTTCTGTCAAGAAGGTAAGCTCTCAGCTGATTTTTGAGCTCGTAGTGGTTGCCTTTATGGGGTCAATTGCCTTCGCCGCTCACCTGACCGGCATGGCTGTCGTACTGTTCCCGGAGCTCGCGGCGTTATCACACGACGTTCTGCTCCGCCCCAACGGCGAATGGGCTCGTCAACCTGCACAACTTGTTCTCGCGCCAACGCTCACGGCTGCTTTCGGTTTGTTCTGCACCCGTCACCTCCACTACAGTGCAGTGAGCATTGTCCTCATTGTCATCGTCAGCCTCGCCGTCATACGACTGTTGCGGAGCAGCATGTCGCCCGCCATTTCAGCGGGTGTCCTGCCTTTGATATTGAACGAGCACAGCTGGCTCTATCCTGTCGCCATCTTTCTTGACCTGAGCCTGTTGGCGTTGATTTTGATGCTGCGGAAGCGATATCCATCGTCGACGAGCCGGCATTCTGTCAGCCAGGCCAGGAACTCCCGGATTCTCGATACGCTCGAAGCGGCGCCTGGAAACCGCTTCTGGTTTGTTGCCCTCATGGGCTTCGTCGTCGTACTTGGTTCCGCAGCTCAAATCACGGGCATGCGGTTCCTTCTTTTCCCGCCTCTCATCGTCATGGGTTATGAACTTTTCGGACACCCGGAAGTTCCCGGCTGGATAAAACGGCCCGCGTTACTGCCATTCGTCTGCCTTATTGCGGCAGCTACGGGACTCATCGCTGAACACACGCTCCATCCAGGATTTGTTGCGGTCATGATCACAGTGTTGTGCTCTGTCGGAGTCCTTCGTCTCTTCGACCTGCACATGCCTCCGGCACTCGCCATCGGCATACTCCCATTCGTCATCGCGTCCCCGGATTACATGTACGCTCTTTCGGTTTTTCTCGGTACGGTAGTTCTCACGCTCAGCCACCTGGGATACAGGCGCCTTCAAATTTCCTGGCTCATTCACGACCAGCGCGCCGCCAGGCATAGTCGGCCTTCTGCATGACGCATTAAACTAGGTTCCAGGGCATGATCGGCCGCCCGTCATCCATTTCAGGTGTGTCACTTCATAGCACGCCCATTACTATGAAACGACGGCTATGACAATCCTCGATGTGTTGTTGGGACGGCCACTTGCAAGCTGGGAAGATCGAGCCGAAAAGATAGGCGCGCCCCAGGGCATTCCCATCTTCGGCCTCGACGCGCTCAGTTCCGCGGCCTACGGTCCGGAAGCAGCCATGACGCTTCTCATCCCGCTGGGGATGGCTGGCGTCCATTTTGTGCTGCCCATTACAGCAGCCATCCTGGCGCTGTTGACCATCCTCTATTTCTCCTATCGTCAGACCATCGCTGCCTATCCAAACGGCGGCGGCTCCTACACCGTGGCTGGAGAAAATCTCGGCGCTTTACCTGGCCTGCTCGCGGGTTCGGCTCTCATGGTGGACTACATTCTTGAAGTTGCCGTGGGTATCTCGGCGGGCGTCGGTGCGCTGGTCTCAGCATTGCCAAAGCTACAGCCTCATACGCTTGCACTGTGCCTCGGAATCCTGGCCATTCTCACCGTGTTGAACTTGCGCGGCGCGCGTTCTTCTGGCGTGATTTTCATGGCGCCCACGTATTTGTTTATCGTCTGCCTGCTTGCCGTAATTGCCTGGGGCATAGCCAAGGTCATCCTCTCCGGCGGTCATCCCCATCCCGTCATTGCTCCGCCGCAACTGGGTCACGCCACTGCGGTGTTCAGCCTGTGGCTGCTGCTCAAGGCCTTTTCCAGCGGCTGTACCGCCATGACCGGCGTAGAGGCCGTCAGCAATGGCGTCGGGGCCTTTAAGGAGCCGCACGAGAAATCGGCGCAACTCACGCTCACCGTCATCATTGCATTGCTCGCCGTGCTGCTGCTCGGAATCGCCTTCCTGGCGCCCGCGTATCACATTGCCGCCACCGATCCATTTGCACCCGGATATCAAAGCGTGCTCTCGCAGTTGATTGCAGCTGTGAGCGGACGCGGCAATTTTTATTACGTCTCTATCGCTTCCATTTTGCTGGTGCTGGCGCTCTCGGCAAATACCGGCTTCGCAGATTTTCCCCGCCTATGCCATAACATCGCGCGGGATCGATATCTTCCCTTCGCCTTCACTCTTCGCGGCCGGCGTCTGGTGTATTCGGGCGGCGTCTATGTTCTGGCTCTTGCGGCTGCCGCGCTCCTGATAATGTTTCGCGGCGTCACAGACCGCCTGATTCCTCTGTTCGCCATCGGCGCTTTCCTCGCCTTCACGCTGTCGCAGGCGGGAATGGTTCTGCACTGGCGTCGCAAGCGCGGCCCTGGCTGGAAGCTCAGCATGGCCGTCAACGGTATAGGAGCGATCGCCACCGGGATTACCGTCTGCATTGTCCTGGTGACAAAGTTTACTTCTGGAGCATGGATCACCGCCCTTGTGATCCCTTTGATCATCCTGCTCATGCTCGCCATCCACCGCCACTATCTCTGGGTCGGCCGTCAGACCGCCGCCAAGCAGGCGTTGAACACAGATAAGCTGGAGCCCCCCATCGTCATCCTGCCCATTCCCGGCTGGAATCGCGTCACCGCGAAAGGACTGCGCTTCGCCCTCTCCATTTCTCCGGAGGTCTACTGCATTCACGTCAAGAATGACGAAGGCGAGCAACCCCTGGCGCCACTGTGGCACAAGAATGTGATCCAACCGCTGCAGCACGCAAACTTGCCGCAACCCACCCTCATCCAGATCGAATCGCCGACTCGACGCATCCTCGGCCCCATACTCGACCAGGTGGACGCGCTGGAAAAAGCGAATCCCGCCCGCCAATTGCTG
>JAJYBW010000161.1 GCA_021778815.1 Acidobacteriota bacterium
ACCGTGGCATCGTATGATCGCCAAGTTTCCGCTCCGCGTAATATCAAGCGAAAATTCTGCAGACTTGTCAGGCATCTTCAGTACCTCATTGAGAGCGAAGAGATTGAGCCACAAACTGCCGGGAAATTGCCAGCTTTTCAGCTTGAGTGGGATTGTATATCGGAGCCTACGCCATCGGCATGGCGAGCGATCCGGCATTGGTTGGTGGCCGTTCATGTCCCGGCCGCTTCAGCAATCCTCGAAGCTTCGAAATCACGTCATCGCCGCCACCGATATAATGAAAGTTGATTCCAAGCGTTCACGTTCTCATCAAGGAGATTCACGTCATGCCCTTACAACCGACGAAAAACATCTGGCACAATGGAAAACTGATTCCCTGGGACCAGGCCAATATCCATGTAATGTCCCATGTCATCCACTATGGCTCGTCGGTGTTTGAGGGAATTCGCTGCTACAAGACGGAGCAGGGCGCGGCCATCTTCCGCCTGCAGGACCACATGCAGCGCATGCTCGATTCCGCAAAAATTTATCGCATGGATCTGGGCTACTCGCTCGATCAGATGAATGATGCGGTTGTCGAGACTGTGGAATCGAATGGCGTTGCGCCGTGTTATATCCGGCCCATTGCGTTTCGCGGTTACGGTGAGCTGGGCGTGAATCCCATGAAGAATCCGATCGAGTTCTACATCGCCAACTTTCCCTGGGGCAAATATGTCACGGGTGATCGCGGTGCCGATATCTGCATCTCGTCCTGGAACCGCATGGCGCCGAATACGCTGCCAGTGCTGGCAAAAGCCGGTGCGAACTACATGAACTCGCAACTGATCCATATGGAAGCCAAGCTCAACGGATTCGACGAGGGCGTGGGACTCGACGTGAACGGCCTGGTCTCCGAAGGCTCTGGCGAGAATCTTTTCGTTGTGTACAAAGGCCAGCTGTTGACATCCGATCTCGGCAGTTCCGTTCTTGCGGGTATCACTCGCTCGTCAATCCTGACGTTGGCGCGCGACTTCGGAATCCCCGTGGTGGAACAGCCGATTCCGCGTGAGCTTCTGTACATTGCGGATGAAGTTTTCTTTACCGGCACGGCCGCGGAAGTAACGCCGATTCGTTCGATTGATCGCATCACGATTAAAGATGGACACACGGGCCCGGTCACCAAGCAGCTGGCGGCAGAATATTTTGGCATCGTGTCAGGCCAGCGCCCAGATAGATTCAATTGGCTGACACCAGTCAAAGTTGCCGTGGCTGAGCCCGTCTCGGCGTAGTCGCGAAGCGCTCGCAGCATTCAACAAGGGGTTGTGCCGTTGCCCATCAACGACGATCTTGCGAAACTGGCGTTGCAGGAACAAGCGCTGGTTCTTCCGCATTTCGACTATGACGTTGCGTGGCGCATAGGCGCGACCCTTCGTGATTTGGCGCTGCAGCGCGAGCTTGCTGTGGCGATCGATGTTCGTCGCTTTGGACAAGCCCTTTTTTATTGCGGATTGGACGGCACCGCCCCAGCCAACTCGGACTGGATCCGCCGAAAGAGCAACGTCGTCGCCCACTTCCTTCGCAGTTCGTACTTAGTTGGTCTGGACCTGCGCGAGAAGAAGACCGATCTGCTCGAAAAGCACGGTCTGCCGTTTTCAGACTATGCAGCGCACGGCGGCAGCTTTCCGATTCGCGTCGAGCATGCAGGCGTCATCGGCTCGGTGACCGTTTCGGGCCTACCTCAACGTGACGACCATGAGTTGGTGGTCGAGGCGCTTTGCCTGGAAACCCGAAAAGACTATGCCACCCTTCGCTTGCTGCCTCAGGATTGGTAAAGAAAGCTGCAGCCCTCAGCGTCGAATCGTCGCCCTCGAACGTGTTAGAACTCTTACGTACTACTTTCTATCCTCTGGAGTGATCCGAAAAAATGGCGAGACAGTCTTCCTCCGTTCTAGTGGCCGGAGCTCTGGCGCTTGCACTCTTGTCTGCCGGTGCTCTCGGCCAGTCTTCGAAGTCTGCCACAGTTAAAGACGATCAACCGGCTGCGCCCGCGCTGAGCACTACTCGCCAAGGTCCCGAGCAGTTCGCGCCGTCGAAGACCGACGGTACTGTGGAGGTTGAAGGCAAGACCATCGCCTACACCGCTATTGCCGGGACCCTCACTGTAGGTGCAACCGACGAGCAGGATGCCATGATCGGCACTGACGGCAAGCCCCTTCCCGGCCAGACAACTTTGCCCAAGGATCCAGCGCAGGACCCGCCGACCGCGCAGATGTTCTATGTCGCATATTTCAAGCAGGGCGCGGACCCGGATACGCGGCCCATTACTTTCCTCTACAACGGCGGTCCCGGCAGTTCCACCATGTGGCTGCACATGGGAGCGTTCGGACCTAAACGGGTCTCGACGCCCGTCGATACCCACATGCCGCCCGCGCCCTATCATCTGGAAAACAACCGGTACAGTTTGCTGGATGCCAGTGACCTGGTGTTTATCGACATGCCCGGCACGGGTTTTGGACGCCTCTATGGCAAGGACAAGGAAAAGGCATTCTGGGGTGTCGATCAGGATGGGAATGCGTTTGCCCGATTCATAGCGCGATTTCTCGGCACATATAACCGTTGGAATTCTCCGAAATATCTTTTCGGAGAAAGCTACGGAACCACGCGCTCCGCGGTGCTGGCAAACATGCTGCAAAGCAAGAAGGCGATCGATCTGAATGGCGTGATGCTGCTGTCACAGGTGCTCAATTTTGGCGATCTTCCGGATGGGCCGAAATCAAACCCTGGAAATGACCTTCCCTATGAGCTTGCGTTGCCCACCTATGCCGCCACGGCCGCGTACCATCACAAACTGTCGCAGCAGCCGCCGGATCTGCAAGCCTTTCTGAACGAAGTGGAGAGCTTCGCAACCGGCGATTACGCGCATGCGTTATGGCAGGGGAACCAGATTTCCGAAACAGAAAAGAGAGCCGTCGCGCAGAAACTACACACCTACACCGGCCTGTCCGTTGCCTATTGGATGAAGGCAAATCTTCGTGTCAGCGGCGGAAACTTTGAAAAGAATCTGCAAGACGAGGAAGACTTGACGACCGGCAGGTTGGACGCTCGATTCTCCGGGCCCACGATCAATCCGCTGAGTGAAAAAGCGCAATATGATCCGCAGAGTGCAGCTCTTAGCTCTGCGTATCTTTCGTTGCTCAATCAGTATGTGCGGCAGGTGTTGCAGTATGGCGACGGCCAGACCTACCTCCAGGAGGCATTGTTTGGCGGTTACAACTGGGACAACAAACATGCGCAGCCCGACGGCACTACGTCGGATGGCTCGAACGCGTTGAACGTGATGCCGGATCTGGCGACCGCCATGAAAACCAATCCTCAATTGAAGGTGATGTTGAATGCCGGCTACTACGATTTGGCAACGCCATTTTTCGCGGCGACGTTTGAAGAGCAGCATCTTCCGATTGGCTCGAGCCTGACGAAGAACATCGAGTACGACTATTACGAATCCGGCCATATGGTGTACGCGCGGGATGAGTCGCTGCGGCAGTTGCACGACAATGCCGCCGCATTCATTCGTAGCACGGAAAACCGTTCGAAATAACCGCCGGCAGGCTGCGGTGGCCTGCATGACCCGTGCGAATTAAGAGGGAGGAGTTTCCACCGCTCCAGGAGAATTCGGGTCAAGCCATTTTTCATCTGGGTTGGATTCGGCGCCAATCAACTTTGCCCATCCCGGCAATTTCTGGCTGCCGGTAATGAGACGAGGTCCGACCGAAAGCGCGAAGTACATCCAGATCCAATGCAATAGCACTATGATGCGATTGCGGAAGCCGATGAGAAAGTAAATATGGATCGTCAGCCACGCCATCCACGCGGGCAGGCCGCTCATATGCGCATGGAACGGCCATTTCACATCCGCAACGGCACTATGGCGTCCAATGGTTGCCATATCGCCCTTGTCGAAGTAGTGAAACGGTGCCCGCGGTTTGCCCCCCAGGTCCGCCAGAATTTCTTTTGCGGCGTGCGTGCCCATCTGCATGGCCGGCTGCGCAACTCCGGGGATGCGATGCCCGTTTTCCGTCACATTCGCCAAATCGCCACAAACAAAAACGTCGGGATGACCGGCTGGATTCAAGTATGGGTCAACAAAAATTGTGCCCTTCTTGTCCATCTCCGCGCCCAGCATTTTCCCAAGCGGTGAAGCCTGAACGCCCGCCGCCCACAGGGTCACCACCGACTCGATCTTTTGCCCGTTGGCCATCACGTAACCCGGCTGGACATCGGTGACCTGGGCGTTATTTCTGACCTCGACTCCAAGGTGGTGGAGTTCCTCTGTGGCTTTGCGCGACAAGTCTTCAGGATAACTAGCCAGAATGCGCGGCGCTCCTTCCACCACGATTACGTGCGCTTTGCTTGGATCGATGTGGCGAAAATCCTCTCGCATGTAGAGCCGTGAAATGTCTGAAATAGCACCCGCCAGCTCCACCCCCGTCGGTCCGCCTCCAATCACCACAAAATTCAGCGGCGGATGCGAGCCATGCTCGAGGGCCTGGCGTTCCGCGAGCTCAAATGCGAGCAAAATACGGCGGCGGATTTCAATCGCATCTTCAACGGTCTTTAGTCCCGGGGCATAAGGTTCCCATGCATCGTGGCCAAAGTAGGAGTGAGTCGATCCAGTTGCCAAAATTAGATAGTCGTACGGCATGGTTGCCGAGCTGCGAAGATGTACCGATTTAGCCGTGGTGTCGATGCCGACCACCTCATCCATCAGCACCTCCACGTTTCGGCGATTTCGAAAAATACTACGAATTGGCTGTGCAATGTCTCCAGGAGACAGTGCGGCCAACGCAACCTGGTACAGCAGCGGCTGAAATGTATGGTGATTGCGCCGATCGATCAACAAGACATCCACTGGCCTGTCGGCTAGGTGGAGGGCCGCCTGCAGACCGGCGAACCCCGATCCCACGATCACAACGCGGGGTCTGCGAGGGACGATTCCGTGTTCGTTTTCCATGCTCCACTCTTCTCCCTTTGGCGGGCCGTGTATGCCGCTGTCTTCTCCCGACATACCGCTCGAATGTGTGACTGCCGTTGTTTTTTAGATGCAGCACAGTAGCGGAGGACGGAGCATTCCGTCGCCCAGCTGGTAATTTCCGCCGTTTGCGGCGCAGAGCACCGCAGGGTTGAGTCTTTCACCCTCCCGCTCGCATCCACTCCCCGATACACTAAATGGAGTCTCGGTGCGTTGCTTCTTTTAGGTCGGGCAAGCGATCGAGACATGCTTCAAAGGGGCTCTCACGTACCCGTCGCGGCCAGCACTCTACCGATAAGACGGCTATCGATGAAAAGATTATGACAGACGAAATTCGCGACACCATTATCGTCGGCACCGGGTGTGCCGGACTTACAGCTGCGATTTATGCGGCGCGCGCCAACCTGAAGCCGCTTGTCCTGGAAGGGCATGAGCCGGGAGGGCAGCTTTCCATCACCACCCTGGTTGAGAATTTTCCGGGCTGGCCGGAGGGTATTCAAGGTCCGCAGTTGATTGAGAACATGCGGCTGCAGGCTTCGCGCTTCGGCACAGATTTCCGCCTGGGCCACCTGACCAGCGTCGATCTTTCCAAGCGACCGTTTCAACTGCAGGTTGGAAAAGACGTGTTGCACGCGCGCACCTTGATCATCGCCAGTGGCGCTTCCGCGCGCTGGCTGGGACTGCCCAGCGAACATGCGCTGATTGGCCACGGCGTCAGCAGTTGTGCAACCTGCGACGGCTTCTTTTTCTCTGGTCAGGAAATCGCCGTGATCGGCGGAGGCGATTCTGCCATGGAAGAGGCATTGTTCCTGACACGTTTCGCCAGCAAGGTCACGCTGATCCATCGCCGCGAACAATTTCGCGCTTCGAAAATCATGCTGGACCGCGCTATTGGTCACGAGAAAATCAAATTCCTTACGAACACCGCCGTCGAGGAAGTGTTGGGTGTCGAGAAGAAAGAAGTGAAGGGACTTCGTCTTCGCAACCTGGTCACGCAGGAAGAGTCCATTCTTCCCGTCAGCGCCATGTTCCTTGGCATTGGCCATGTGCCCAACGCCAAAATGTTCACGGGTCAAATCGACCTCGACGACGACGGATACGTCCGCACCCACGATTACGTCTTTACCCGTGTAGCCGGGGTGTTTGCCTGTGGCGATGTGCAGGATCGGCGGTATCGCCAAGCGATTACAGCGGCGGGCAGCGGCTGTATGGCTGCGCTTGAAGCCGAAAAATACCTGGAAGAACACGGTCGCTGAGCCGCTCTGCATGTCGATCGTCGAATCCATCGCTCGCGTCGAGGAACAGATTGCGGAGGCCTGCCGACGTGCGATGCGCCCCCGCGAAAGCGTCCACCTGATGGCGGTGTCGAAGACGCACCCGGCGGAACTCATCGTGGAGGCCTACGGCTGCGGCATTCGACTGTTCGGCGAAAATCGCGTGCAGGAGTTCGCCGCCAAGCAGCCGGCATTGCAGGCCTCCGGAATGTCTTCTGACGCGGCTAGCTTCCACTTAATTGGCCCGCTTCAGTCGAACAAATCCGCTCGCGCCGCGCAAATCTTCGACGGTATCGATTCGGTCGATTCAGTGCGCCTGGCTCAACGGCTGGATGAAGCGTGCGCAGCCGCCGCCAAGCGCCTGCCTATTTTGATTGAGATCAAACTGAGCCCGGAGGCTACCAAGCACGGCGTTTCTCCTGACGCGGATGAGCTTCATGAACTGCTCGAGCGCCTGCCAGATTTGAAAAACGTGATGTTCCGTGGGCTGATGGCGATCCCACCGTATTCCGACGATCTGGAGCAGGTGCGTCCCTACTTTCGACGACTGCGTGCGCTGCGTGACTCTCTTGCGCAAAAATACCCGGCCCTGCAATTCGACGAGCTTTCCATGGGGATGTCGCACGATTTCCCGGTTGCAATTGAGGAGGGCTCAACAGTGGTTCGCGTAGGCACGGCCATTTTCGGAGCGAGGCCGCCCGCGTGACTGAAGATTCCACGATACGGCTGCGCGATATGCCGCAAGGGGCGGTCTTCGAAGTTCACGTGCATCCGCGCGCCAAACGCACCGCAATCACTGGACTACTCGACGGTCGCGTGAAGCTTGCCCTTGCTTCGCCGCCTGTCGACGGCCGCGCCAATGGAGAGCTGCAGCGATTTTTTGCGAGGCTTTTCGAGGTTCCTCGCAGCGCCGTCCAGGTTATCGGCGGGGAACACACCCGCGACAAACGCGTGTTAATTGCTGCGCGAGACGGCGTTGCAATTCTTGAGGTGATCGAGCGGGAACTCGCCGCTTCGAAGCTGCCGCCATCATAGCCGTCGCGAACTTTCACCCGTGTCATTCGCGCCCACCTTCTATACACTGAACGGTTCTCAAATTTTTGTGTGAGTCGAACTCATGCCGTCGCTCTATGCTTTGGTTTTAGCTGTCGTTGTTCTTACGCTGCTGGTAGTCTCGATGTCGCAGCTTCGCGGCGTCAAGACCAAGGCGGACTATCTGCTGGCTGGGCGCTCGCTGCCTGCGTTCGTACTGGTGTTCACGCTGTTGTCGTCGTGGATTGGCGCCGGCTCCTTGTTTGCAGGCGCGGAAAATGCATACCGCAATGGCTTTGCCGCGCTGTGGCAGCCTGCCGGTGGGTGGGCCGGTTTGCTGCTGATTTATTTCATCGCGCCGCGCGCCAGAAAATTCGCGCAGTACACCATCCCC
>JAJYBW010000162.1 GCA_021778815.1 Acidobacteriota bacterium
TTGCGCTTGACGATCACCGACACGCGCATTTCTTCATCCTGTGGCATCGCGCCCACCACGCGCGCGGCGGCGGGAAGTTTGCGATCTGTAAAGGGAAGCGAGACGCGCGGCGAGGAAGAGGAATAGGGCTGCATCGGGGAGTGCCTCCAGTCTTGATTCTTATCTTAAAGAGATGCAATTCTCGCGCGGTAGGGTTGATGGTGCGGACACGAGCCGCAATGGCATCGAGAGGACCGCATTCCCTGAACGCAAATAACGAGTCGCAGGGGGAGCCCATCGTTCGCGCTTGAACGAATTCGTTGTTGACACGTGCGATCGCAAAGGCCGATGATACTGTCCAACTTCCGCAAACCAATTCGCATGTCCTGAAGAGAAGAGGCTCCATGGTCCGACGTTTCTTTCAATTGGCCTTCGTTTGCCTTGTGCCACTGCTCCTTGTGGCCCAACAAACTCCGCAAGTAACCCCTAGCAACACGGCGCCGGCAACATCTCAACCGATATCGACTCCGCCGCAAGGCACTCCCACGCTGCTGGACGGTACGCCGGTTAAGATGCGCCTCAGCCAAACGATTTCTTCCGCAGATGCGAAGGTAGGCCAGGAAGTTCCCTTTGAGGTGATTGAGGAAGTAGATGTCGATGGCGTGCCGGTGATCGCCAAAGGTGCGACAGCCATCGCCACGGTGACGGCGGCTCAGCCCAAGCGCCGGATGGGACGGGCGGGCAAGCTGGACATCAGCATTGCCTATGTGCGACTGATCGATCAGGAAAAGGCCGCATTGCGCGGCGTTAAAGGCGTGCAGGGCGGCGGACATGTGGGAGCGATGACCGGTGCAATTGTCGCTACCTCAATCGTTTTCTTCCCTGCGGCCCCTCTTTTCCTATTGGTCCACGGAAAGGACATCACCATCCCGCAAGGCACCGAGATCACCGCCTTTGTGCAAGGGGATATGCATCTGGACATGGCGAAGTTCGCTGTGCGCGGATCGAGTAATGCTGAGGAGAGGGCATCCGCGCCAGCGGTTGCCACGACGGCCCCTACGTCGATCATGCTCGAGTCGACACCAACAGGGGCTGACGTCGCAATCGATGGCAAGTTTGTTGGCAACACGCCTTCTACGGTGGAGGTCGCCGCAGGAAGCCATCAGCTTACCGTCAGCAAGAAGGGCTTTACCGACTGGACTCGCACCCTCAATGTGACCGGAGGAAGCATTCACGTGAATGCGACGCTGGATGCCGTCGGAAATTAACAAATCACTCTATAGCGGGATGTTGCCGTGTTTTTTCGGAGGATTTTTTTCGCGCTTGGTGTCGAGCATTTCCAGGGCGCGAATCAAGCGTAATCGCGTCTCGCTGGGACGGATCACGGCATCCACATACCCGCGCTCGGCGGCGACATAGGGATTGGCAAACCGCTCGCGAAACTCATGCACTTTTTCTTGCCGCGTGTCGGCAAGAATTTTCGCCTTGTCTTTTTCCGTAAACGCGCGGCCAGAGGGCCAAACCGCCTGCGCCTGCCGAACGCTCTCTTCCATTTCGCGCCGATACACAATGTTGACGGCAGCTTCCGCGCCCATCACGGCAATTTCCGCCGTCGGCCAAGCCAGGTTCAGGTCGGTGCGCAGATGCTTTGAGCTCATCACGCAGTAGGCGCCGCCATAGGCTTTGCGCATGATGACGGTCAGCTTGGGAACCGTCGCCTCAGCATACGCATACAGCAGCTTCGCTCCATGGCGAATGATGCCGCCATGCTCCTGTTGCGTGCCGGGTAGAAAGCCGGGAACATCTTCCAGCGTGATCAGAGGAATGTTGAACGCATCGCAGAAGCGAACGAACCGCGCCGCCTTATCGCTGGCGTTAATGTCGAGAACGCCCGCCAGGACCGATGGCTGATTGGCCACAATGCCGACCGGACGGCCGTTCATGCGAGCAAATCCAACGACGACATTCCGTGCGTAGCGTTCATGAATCTCAAAAAAATATCCATCGTCCACGATGTGCTGAATCGCGAGCTTGGAGTCATACGCCTGCGTCGGCTGGTCCGGAATCAGCGTGTCCAGCTCCGCATCCGCGCGATCGATGGGATCTTCGGTCGGCTTGCGCGGCGGGTCTTCCAGGTTATTCTGCGGTAGAAACGTCAGCAGTTCTCGAATCATCGCCAGGCATTCCGCGTCGTCACGCGACATCAGGTGAGCAACCCCGGAAATTTCATTGTGGGTGCTTGCGCCACCCAACGTATCCTTGGTCACCTCTTCGTGCGTCACTGTTTTCACGACATCCGGACCGGTCACAAACATGTACGATGTTTGATCGACCATCAGGATAAAGTCCGTGATGGCAGGTGAATACACAGCCCCACCCGCGCACGGCCCCATAATGGCGGAAATCTGCGGCACCACTCCGGAGGCTTGCACGTTGCGCAGAAAAATGTCCGCATACCCAGCTAGCGACACCACACCTTCCTGGATGCGCGCTCCGCCAGAATCGTTCAACCCGATGATCGGCGCGCCCACACGCATGGCCGTTTCCATCAGCTTGATGATTTTGGCGGCATTCGTTTCCGAAAGCGATCCGCCGAAAACCGTAAAATCCTGCGCCGAAACAAACACGATCCGCCCGTGGATGCGACCGTAGCCGGTAATGAAACCGTCGCCCAGAATCTTCTGCTCATCCATACCGAAGTCGGCGCAGCGGTGCGTGACCAGGCGATCCATCTCTTCAAACGTTCCCTGATCCAGCAGCAGTTCGATGCGTTCGCGAGCCGACAGCTTGCCCTCGCGATGTTGACGCTCGCGTCTATCCGCGCCTCCACCCTCTTCGGCCAGGGCGTTGCGGCGTTCCAGTTCCAGGAGTTTTGCTTGTACGGTCACGACTGGATTATAGAGAGATTGGCACGACTGAACATGGACGAACAGGAGAGAGACTGGAGAAATCGGAGGTTGACGCAGATCAAATCAGGAAATTTGACGCAGGCGACAATCTTTCTTGCGAAGCCATGGCAACAAGCTTCGGCGCCGATTACACCACGTGGCGACGAAACAGGCAATCTTCTTTTCTGTTCGGACAGACCCAGCTGGCCACAGCACATCCCAGCAAAATCACGATGCTGGCACCACCCATTAACAGAGGCAATGCCGGTTCGACAAATTGCCATCCCGCGCGAAACGCCGTTAAGTTTGCCAACGCCATAATCGCTACACCCCATATCAAATTTGGTACCTTTGTCTCGATAGATTCCATATTACGAACTTAGGTTGACTTTAGATTGAAAAAAATGAATCTAAACCAAAGTTTCTGTAGAACGCTGCGTTAGCTAGGCAAAGGACAAGGTGCCGTTGCCTGGGAAGGGCTCGCGGGCGCACAATAAGGCGAAGGAATAGCGAAGTTCATGGCGTCCTCGAACCCAAATCCGACTCCGTCGGCCAGGCCAGGGTCCCAGCCGCCGCGCGTGCGCTGGCTGTTTCTCGACCTCAACTCCTATTTCGCATCCGTCGAGCAAGAAATTCAGCCAGATCTGCGCAACCGCCCGGTCGCCGTTGTCCCGCTCATGGCGGACACCACCTGCTGCATCGCGGCTAGTTATGAAGCGAAGGCCTTCGGCGTCAGAACCGGTACCCAGGTAGGCGAGGCCAGGCGAATGTGTCCCGGGATCATCCTGGTCGAGGCACGGCACGAGATCTACGTCGACTACCATCGCCGCGTCGTCGAGGCCGTTGAAAGCTGCGTGCCAGTGTCCTCCGTTCGTTCCATCGACGAAATGGCGTGCGAGCTGATCGGTCGCGAGCAGCCGTTGCTAGCCGCCATGAATCTGGCGCGGCGGATTAAATCCTCGATCCGCGATCAGGTCGGCAGCACGCTCTGCTGTTCCATTGGCCTGGCACCGAATCGTTATCTGGCCAAGATTGCATCGGACATGGAGAAGCCGGACGGCCTGATCGCGTTGACGCAGGACCTTCTTCCTTATGCGTTGCTGCGCCTCAAGCTGCGCGACCTGGTCGGGATTGGTGGCCGGATGGAACGGCGTCTGAACAGCCACGGCGTAAGGACCATGGGCGATTTACTGGCGTTGAACGCAGAGCACCTGGGCCAGGCGTGGGGTGGAGTCCAGGGCGAGCGCCTCTGGCACTGGCTGCGCGGAGAGGACTTCCACGATACTGACCTGGAGCATCCGAAATCCATCGGCCACGAACATGTTCTTGGGCCGGAGCTGCGCAACCTGGAGGGTACCTATGCCACTGCACATAAGCTGCTGCACAAGGCGGCGATGCGATTGCGCATGCAGAAAATGTGGGCCGCCGGCATATCCCTATCATTACGATTCACGGTGCCCAAAGACGCGGCCACCGGCAAGCATGGCTCCGGAATTCCGCAGCAAACCTGGACCGAGCAATTGCGTCTGGTCGAGTGCCAGGATTCGCAAACGCTGATTGAAGGGCTACGAAAATTATGGTCGATGCGCCCCGTCGGCCCAATCTACGAAAAGCCATTCCTGGTCAGCGTCACATTGATCCACCTGGTACCGGAGGAGCTGCACACCCTGAGCCTGTTCAGCACTCTCGATCGCGAAGCCAGCCGCGACCAACTGGCTTGGACCATGGACCAACTGAATCAGAAATACGGGACGGAGACGCTCTATTTCGCCAGCATGCATTTGGCGAAAGCGGCCGCGCCCACCCGCATCGCCTTCCACACCATCCCGGACTTGTTCTAGATCAGGCCATCAGTTTGGCCCGCGATTGTCCTGCTGACGCTGCGGCGCTGGCCGAGATTGCTGTTGCCGCTGTGGCGCTGGTCGAGACTCTGGACGAGCTTGTGGCGCTGGTCGCGTCTCAGGTCTTGGCTGCGGCGTCGGTCTCGATTCACGACGGTTCTGCTGCGCAGTTCGGTTTTGCTGCTGCACCGGACGAGTCTGCGTCGGCCTGTTGCTCTGCACCGCTCCGGGGCGATTCGCATTCGGAGCCGGCCGGGTCGCGGTGCCCGGACGCCCGCCCGTGGTGGGACGCGTCCCGGGTGCAGGTCGTGCACGACTTGCCGGACGAAAATCCTGCGGTCGTGCCGCGGGCGCCTTACGACCGCCGTTGAGGGGTCGCGTGTACGCGGCCTCGGCGGGCCTTCCACGATTCGTCTTGGCAAACTGCGCTCGATTTCCCTGGGCCTGATGGACCAATTGACGCTGCGCCGGTATGGCGCCGAAGCGACGCGCGCGGGCCGCATTCATTTGGGATGGATTCGGACGAACATTCAGTCCGCCACGTCCGCCGTTATAGCTGACGCGGTTGCGGTTGTTGTAGCGGATTTGGCGCGCGTAGACATGGCGCATGTTGCCGCCAACCCGCGTAATGGAGCGGTTGTAATAAAAAGCGCCGCGATTCCAGTAACCGCCTTGATAGCCAATGCCAAAGTAGCCGAACCCATAGTTGATGCCGCCATAGAAGCCGACGTACGGGCCCCAGTAGCCGCCGTACCAGAGATAACGGCCCCCCAAGAACCCCCAATAGCCGGGGGTCCACAGTGCGCCGAGATAAGGAGCAAGCACCCACGCTCCAGGCACCCAGTAGTAGCCCATTGGCGACCAATACCAATATCCCGGCGTCCAGATATAGTTATCCCCCGGACAATATGGCTGTTCGTACTCCGGCATCGGCGGTGGCGGCTCGGGAGCATACACCTGCTGCTGATCCTCGCTGTCGTCGTAGCCCTGTGCATACGGAGTTTGATCGTATCCTCCCTGATCGTAGCCAGCCTGGCCTGGCGGTGGTGGTGGAGGCGGCTCATTCTGGCTGTACTGCTGCGGTGCGGCCGGCTGCGACCTATACGACGGGTTCGATGGAGCCTGCGGCTGCGTCGCCGTGGACGCGGCACCATTGTCATAGGCCGATGCGGGTCCGTTGACAGGTGCGTTGTTGGCGTCGGCAGGATCGCCTGCATCGTTCTGGCTGGCTGAGGCCTGGGTGGTTGCGGCCGGGCTCGGTTTCCCATAGCAAGCCGCCACGCCGAAAAGAAGGACGACGGAAAGCAATGCGCTGAAAGCAGGCTTCTTGTGGGTCGTCATACGATATCTCCGGGAACTAGGATGCGGAATTCGTCCTGCCGGCCACATTTATTTCTGCGCGTTTCGCACCGCGGCCTGGGCGCGTCCATAGGGTCATGCGATTCAACTTCAGAATGCCGGAATTTGTCATGCCAGGCGATGCGCAGTAGATTGATAGACGCCTGATTGGTAGAGATTTTCTCGACGCGAAAGAAGGAGAAAGATTATGTCTAAATCGTTTTTGCTCGCTGGTGCTCATGGCCGAATGAAACTCTGCTTCGCTGCTGCGATGGCTGCTGCAGGTGCGTTGCTGATCCTCGCGCCCGGCTGTTTGGCGCAAGCCGCCGCTGATAAAGCCGCCGCCCCGTATTTGAATTCGGCGGTACCGATCCAGAAACGGGTGGACGATCTGGTATCGAAGATGACACTGGAGGAAAAAGTTTCGCAGATGCAGAATCACGCGGCGGCCATTCCGCGGCTCGGCGTGGCCGAGTACGACTGGTGGAGCGAGGCCCTGCACGGCGTCGCGCGGTCCGGATATGCCACCGTGTTTCCGCAGGCCATTGGCATGGCGGCGACCTGGGATGCTCCCCTGATCCACGAAGAAGCGCACCTGATCGGCATCGAGGCGCGTGGACGATACAACTCCGCGGTGCGGGAAGACAATCACGCCATCTTTTACGGCATGGATTTCTGGTCGCCGAATGTGAACATCTTTCGCGATCCCCGCTGGGGCCGTGGGCAGGAGACGTACGGCGAAGATCCCTTCCTGACCGGACAGCTTGGTGTTCAGTTTGTGACTGGCCTGCAGGGCGATGATCCCGATACGTATCTGGCCATCGCAACCCCCAAGCATTTTGCCGTGCATAGCGGTCCGGAGTCGGAACGGCATCGTTTCAACGTGGATGTCTCCGCCCACGATCTGCAGGACACGTATCTGCCCGCCTTTCGTGCCACCATTGTTGACGGTCGCGCCGACTCCATCATGTGCGCTTATAACGCCATCGATGGGGCACCGGCCTGCGCCAATACCATGCTGTTGCAGAAAACTTTGCGCGACGATTGGAAGTTCAACGGCTATGTGGTTTCAGACTGCGGTGCGATCGGCGACATCGCCAACGGCCACAAATTTGCGTCATCTGTCGAGCAAGCTTCCGTCGACGCGGTGCGAGCCGGGACCGATCTGAGTTGCGGCGACGAATATGCCACGTTGGTGAAAGCCGTCCACGACGGGCTGATCAAGGAAAGCGAGATCGACGCAGCCGTACAGCGCCTGATGACCGCGCGCATTCGCATGGGAATTCTTGCGCCGATGGCGGACCAGCCCATGCAAGCGCTGAATCGCTCTGTTGTATTTGCGCCCACGCACGCGCGGCTCGATCTGAAAGCCGCTGACGAATCGATGGTGCTGCTGAAGAATGATGGCGCATTGCCGCTCGGTGCCAACGTCAAGACCATCGCAGTCATCGGGCCGAATGCGGCTTCGATTGCGGCGCTCGAAGGCAATTACAACGGAACACCCATCGATCCCGAGACTCCGTTGACAGTCTTCAAAACTTTGGCCGCGCAAAATCGCTTTCGCGTACTCGATGTGCAGGGTGCGCCCTATGTGGAGCAGCTATCCTTGCCGGTTCCGCCCAATGTCTTCCACACCATCGATGGGGCGGAAGGCCTG
>JAJYBW010000163.1 GCA_021778815.1 Acidobacteriota bacterium
AAATTGCCGGAGGAGTTTCCGATCCCGGAAAGTTTTCCGAGGATGTTCGCCGGCTCCTGGGCAAGGAAAAATTGCCCATTTCTCTGTGGAATGCGTCCACGATTCTCGCGATTCCTTACAAGCTTCTCAGAGCTTCCACCGCAACCGTGGAACTGGTGAATTATTCAGCGGATCCTATGCCGGTACAGGTCCGCATCCACGGCATCTACTCGGAGGTTCGATACGAAACTCCGGAGCACGGCTGCTGCGATGTCCTCACGCCAACCCATCAAAACGGATTCACACAATTTGATGTGCCCTGGCTGAGGATCGGAGGACGCGTACACCTTGGCGCCAGGGCCGACCTTCAAAAAAGGAGGTCGTAATCTCTGACGACGAAGCTCGTACAGTTCACCAGATTGTTCGCTTGGTCAAAGACGACTTCCCGACCGCAGGAATATGGGCTTCGCGCCCAATCCATTCCGAGCTTTCACCGATGAAATGCTGCGAGGGGCAGTGATGCCGCTTCTCAGGTGCGAGCATATTGCGATTCGGCGGGCGATTGATACCGTACCGCCAACTGCGGCGTCTCCAACCTTTGGTTCAAGCGATGTCTTGATCTCAGGCAGGCTTCCAGCAGGCCGGTGGTCAGCAAGGTGCGCTCTACCGGATAGGGCGCGTTCCGGGTCTGAACCATGTGTTCGATCTTCGCTGCCAGGCAAGCAGAATAGGTCTGGTTCGGGGCCGGCGGCATAAAGAACTGAGTTGAAACCAGGCCGTGGCCCGCGACCCGCGCTGAGATGTTGAAATCTCTTATGGCGCCGTTGAGCATGAGGAGTGTGGCGCGCGTCCCATCGTTGTATTCGATGCAATACGCAGCCGGATCTTTTACCAGTTGCTCCAAGACGCCGGGAGCGGCCAGGTCCTGGGTGCGGCCGTCCAGCACGGTCAGGCCTAACGGTGTGTCGCTGCGGGACAGGGCAGAACTCATCAAGTCTTCCGACCAGCGCCCTGCTTTTCTGGCTGCCCAGACATCGTCGCCCTCAAGCAACTGCACCGCCTTTACGCCCGTTTCTCCGCCCTTGCGTCGCTCCAGCATGGACTGCATGGCGTCGAGCGCGTCGAAATCCATGCCGTCGAACCTGCCCAGACCTACCATTACCGCCTCTTCCACCGGCGCGCCCAGCGGTATGTCCACATCCGGCAAGCGCCAGGTAATGGGCATCGAGGAGCCGGCCAACAGCGGGAATTTCATTTGCTCTGCGGTTTGCACCATGTTCTGCGCTTCCGGAAAGCTGAAGGAGAGCCGTTTGTGATTGAAGTAAGGGACAACGTGGTTCTCCTCTTCGAAAACGTGGACGCACTGCTCGAACCAATCGTAGGTTGGCAGAAGAATTTGGCCCATGTCATTGCTGGAGTATGGAGTATCACCGCCTTGTTCGGCGATGGCGAGCACGGCGTCAACGGCGATCCGGCTGCCACCACAGCGCAGCGCTTCTGGAATATTGCGGCACAGTCGAAAGCCAAATTCCTGGGAGCGTTGTTCGCTCAAATCGCTCAGTGGACCCGGCTCTTCCAGACCTTCCGGTGACTGCCGCTGCTGGGATTGTTGCGCGGTTTGCGCAATCGGCGGCCGCTCCGCGGCGTGTTGTCTCTGGCCTATTCTTTGAGTGCCGCTCATCGCGCGCGCAAATTCCGTAGGCCTGGCGTTGGACCTCCGCACTCGCTGATCTACGTACACAGAAACCACCTGCACATTTGGCAGGTGCCAGTCACCCTGATCCGGATAGCCAACCAGAAAGCGGTCTCCAATGGTCTGAAGATTCGACCCGAGATGATAGACACTGCCGAGGATGGCCAGGCGCAGCGGACGCTGGGCTGTCCCGGCTTGTGTTTGGCCGAAGCCGGAACGCAGCCATGAGGGAAACGCCAACACAGCGGACGACAGCGCGGAATAGCCTACAAAACGGCGGCGGGTCAGCATTAGCTCCTCCAGAAGGTGGACTCGGGATTGGGTTGGTAGTGTACGGCTGCCAGATTCGGGGTCTCTATGCGTTGCAGCCCCTTGTTATAGCTCTCGACGCTGGCGATCAGCAGGCCACTGGTCAGCAGTGTCCGTTCGATCGGATACTGCGCCTTGCCAGTCAGGAACATTAGCTCCGCGTTGTACACCAGCGGGCTGAAGAAACTCGCCAGCGTGGTGCGTCCGTCGGGCATGGGCAGATACATTTGAGTAGAAAATGGCTTCGGCTGCCCCTCAATCGCTGCAGCGAAGGTGAAATCACGCACCAGCCCGTTCAGCAGCAGCATCGTGCAGCGCAACCCGTCGCGATACTGATAGTGATAGGCAACCGGATCGGGAACCATTGCCTGCATCTGTTCCACCGATGGAAACACGTCGGTAAAAGTAGAATTCCCTGGCCTCAAGGTATCGCTTCGGCTCAACGCCGATTTGAACAAAGCCTGCGACCACAACCCCTCCCGATGCGCTTTCCAGAAGCTATCACCACGATAGGTTTGCAGCCACTCGACCCCGGTTTCCCCGCCCTTGCGCCGCTCCACCATGCACTGGATCGTTTCCAGTGCGTGGAAATCATAGCTGGCGATGCCACCATAACCAATCGAGATGGCCTCGCGGATGGATGTGCCCAGCGGCATCTCCACCGACGGAACTCGCCAGGTGACTGCAAGGCTCGACCCTCCCTGAAGCGGAAAGCCCAATCCATGCGAGGTGTCGACCATCTGTTTACACCAATCCCACTTCCACGAAAGCTCTTTATCGTTGAAGTAAGGGACCGATCGGCCGGTGTCGCGGAACACTTTGGTGATCTGCTCGAAGAATTCAAAATGTGGATGCATTTCGATCCCCGTCGGGCTGAGCGGATAACTGCCGTGCTCGCCGACAACGACCACTCCATCCACTGCCAGCTTGCTGGTGCCGCGGGTGACCGCCTCTGCGATGGTGGGGTAGAGCTTCATCGAGGGATGTCGATCTAACCGATCCTCAAATACATCGCTCTCGCCCCGCTGATCGACGTACAGCGCGACCACATCCATCTCGGGATGGTGATACGTTCCACCCCATCCGTAACCATCCAGAAACCGATCCACGACATGTTGTGGATGCAAATACTTTCTATATGCAGTCACTACGGCAGCGAGCTGCGGACGCTTGGCAGATGTCAGATTTTGAGCCATATCCAACCTCTAGATGTAGGCGATGCAGTCAATTTCAAACAGCGGAATCTGCCCTTCAGAGATCATCACCGCGCTGGTGGCAACCACCGCAGCTTTTGCCGCGTTTTTGAGGAAACCTCTCCTCGATTGCTTTTCCATATCCGCTGTTCCTTCCGTCGGTTGGCATTCCGCGAGCCGGTGTAGCACAGAGATCTGGTGAATGCTCCTATATACTGCCCGCAGATGCCTTCTGTCAAAAGAGAGAAAAGGACGCCATCGATGAAGCGACCCTTGCTCACGATTGGCATTCTGATTGCAGGAATCGATTCCCTTTCCGAATGCCGACTGCTCATACCGGAGCCGCAGCGGGCCATAAAATCTCGACCTGATACCAGATCAACCTTTAGGAGGAGCGGATGCTGACTCGCCGACGATTCCTGGGCTATTCCGCGCTGGCGACCGCTGCGCTGCACCCCACTCTTCGGGCCGAATCTTTTTTGCAGGACTCCGGCTCCGATCAGCCAGCTCCTCATATCTCCGCGCGTGCTTGGGAAGTCCACAGACGCACATATGTATTCGACGGCCATGTGCATGCGCTGGACCGCGAGTTCTACCATGGCGGCAACATGGGCACTCGCACCACCGAGGGCCAGTGGGACCTGCCACGGGCGAAGGACGGCGGAGTCGGCGCCTTCTTCCTGTCGGTATTCGTTCCCGAGGAATATTATCCCAGCCGATTTGAAACCAAGCAGGCATTTCGCCGCATCGATCACGCGCTGCAACAGCTGGAGATGAACCGCGATCAGGTTGAACTCGCGCGAAATGCCGACGACATTCGGCGCATCCGTGCACAAGGCAAGGTGGCTGCAGTGCTGGACATTGAGGGCAGCTACGATCTGGATGGGGATCTTGGGATTCTGCGCGATCTCCATCGGCTGGGGCTGCGCTCCGCGCAGCTGTCGGCGCACAACTGGGACCAGAATTACGCGGATGCCTGTTGCTCGCCACCCAAATGGGGGGGGCTTACCGCTCATGGTCGCGATGTCATCCGCGAAATGAATCGACTGGGCATGGTGATCAACGTGTCTCATTCCTCCGATGAAACAACTTCCCAGGCAATCGACGTCAGCGATGGACCCATCATCGCCACGCACCACGGCCTGCGCAGCGTCAACGATATCCCCAGAAACATGCCGGATTGGCTGTTGAAAAAGATGGCGGCGAAAGGCGGCATCATCGGTTTTCAGATTGGCAGCGAATTCAACTACCCGAAAGAGTACGCCTGGGTCACCGCGCACAAACATGAGACCTTCTGGAACACGGACAACATTCCGGAAGAGGTCAAGGGCAAGACGATTTATGAGATCGACAAACTGGAGGCGCCAAAGTTCCCGATGCTGGGCGCAAAGGTGCCGGACTCTGTCATGATGTCAGTTGACGATTGGGTGGCGGTGGTCGACAGAGCCGTTCAGATGGTAGGTGAAGACCATGTGGCCTTCGGGTCAGACTTCGATGGCGGACCAACCCTGGCACGCGGCATGCGCGACGTGCGCGATCTCCCCATGATCACCGATGCCATGTTGCGCCGCGGCTACTCAGAAGAGCGCATCGACAAGTTCTGGAATGGCAACCTGCTGCGCTTCTTCGGCCAGGTTACGCAGAAGCAGACTTGAGCGATGAAACTCGGTGCATGATAGGAAAGCGATCCACGCGGCATCGCCGAAACGGTGCCGCGTGCCTGCATGCCGCGATTGTGCCTCATCCCTATCGCTTACACATGCGAAGTGTGGACGTTACTGCTTCACTGCAACAGCCGCAATCTCTATCTTTGCGCCGCCAATCAAGCCGGCAACCTGCACCGTAGCGCGCGCGGGTTTCGGATCGGGCATCAGCTTCTTGTAGACTTCATTCATCTTCGGTACATCGTTCAGGTCAGCGACGTAGACGGTTACAGAAACAAGATCCGTCATTTTGAAGCCGGCCTCTTCCACTACCTTTTGTACCGCCGCAATCGCATTGGTGGTTTGCGCCGTGATGTCGGTACTGGTCACGTTGCCATGTGAATCCGGACCTTGCTGTCCTGCAACATACAGGGTGTTCCCGGCCACAAAGCCATCACTAAATGGCATGCCCTTGGTAAACCCTATGGCCTTATTTTGTGCAGAAGCACTGCCCAGTGTCATGAGAGCCATAACTGCGGTGGCCAATAAGCACCGCCGTACTGTTTCCAATCGTCTCTTGTTCATCGTCTCTCCTGTAAAAATGATGATCTTCCGATTGTAAGTGTCGTCGATGCTCTGAAGACGTATGTTTCTGAACCTCCGCGGAGCGTCTCAGATCGATCGGAACTTGTAACGAAGACGAACTACGCCGTCTCTTAGATCAAGTTTTCAGTCGATCGGGATATCCAAGGCGCAAAACGAAAAAGAGTGCCGCCTAAGTTCCGATCATTTCGCGACTTTCGGAGCGCCTTGAACTCCATCGCGCGCTCATGGGAAACCCAATATCAGGGTTGGTGTTTCCAAATAGCGTGGGCAAGCTCACGTGCATGGCCACGCTTGCTCGCGATAGCATCCGCCCTGTTTTTCTCAAGGCCGGACTTCCATGGCACGGGGGCACGCTTTCCGAAGAGGCCTCACGACAAACCTGCACCGACTCGGAATTTCCCGATAAGACGTTCCAAGCCACCTTACGGCACTCGAACGTCGCTGTAACGCAGGCGTGCTACATCAAAACAAGCAACGCTGATGCTGTTGAAGCGATGCTCCCACTTGAACATGCAACCAATGTGCAATTGGGACACGCCGACCCGAAAACCAACCAGCAACCGCCAGTGTTGTAGGAGAGCCTCTAAATTCTTATTGTGATTGGATTTGCCGAGGCTATGGCGGTGGACGGAGGTGTCAGCAAACCGCTCTCTAGATCCAATTCCCTACTAACAGGGAATTTAACAGGAATTCGCAAAATTAGCGCCCGAATTTCTAAGTGGTGCTCAGGCGATTGCTCTGAATCTAGACGGGTTCTGGCCGCGGAATTTGATTTGACGCACAAAATCAACGGGAAAGTTTAGATCACATATCAGGGAATTGCTATTGCGATATCAGGGAAATATATCTGCGGTTCGCTGCCAGACCGTTGGGACGGTTTGTATTGGTGCTGTCTGCGGAGGCGAAAAGTACCACGAGCCCGCGTACCTCTCAAGACGGCTTCCGCTAAGCCGCAGAATTTCGCCCAAGTCGGAGTCGATCCCTCCACGCAAGCGCTCCTGTTTGTTAATTTCACTTTGGGCTCGATTTTGAGTAGCAATTAAGTCCGATTGGGCAACAGTCACGGCGATGGTCGCCGTCTCGGCACTGGTGGCTGCCGCTGCGTTCGAGGTAGTAGTGACTGTTAGGGTAGAAGTGCCCACAGGTGTGACCGGGCCGCTTGCCTGGCAACCCGATACGCTAGCTGACAACGCTGCACTCGCGCTAAGCTGTCCCTCCTCGAAAACTGAGGTTGCAGTCGGTCATTCAGCATCGCCATCGATTCCGGAGTAAGCTCCATAGCCGGTTTTTGCCTGTGAGCGGTCCATGGTTGACTGGATGAGGTCGCCGAGTTGCTGGGAGGTGAAGCTGTTGCCTTCGAGGTTGGCGGTGAGCCGGCCGTTGCGATCGATGATAATTGTGTGCAGCGAATGAGTGAGCACGCCTTCGCTGTACCAGAAATTCATACCGAACATTTGGGCGACCTGCTGGATGCGGGGCAGCGGTCCGGTGAGGAAATGCCAGTCGCTGGGATTGGCCTTCCAGGTGTTGGCATATAGCGCCAGGGCCCTGCCGTGGTCGTGCTCGGGGTCGATAGCGATGGTAAGCAGGATGAGATCCGAGCCGGCCCGCATTCGGAACCGCTTTTCGACCAGTGCGAGGTTATTGGACAGACGGAAGCAGTACTGGGGGTTCGGACAGCGTGAGTAACCGAAGGTGAGCGCGACGACTTTGCCCTTGAACTGTGAAAGGCGGATAGTTTTTCCGGTCTGGTCGATGAGGATGAAGTCGGGCACGGATTGGCCCACCAACAGTACCTTTATGGCGTCGGGATTGAGCGCGTTGCTGAGCGCGCTAAGACCGCCGGCTTCCATCGGCTCGGCTTCCGAGTTCACTCCGGATCCCGGCTGGATGCTTTCCGCGTAGAGATCGCTTCCTTTCTTAACGATGACGAAGCGTACGAACTGGCCGGGTTTCAGGGAATTGAACGAAGCGGAGGCGGGAACCTTGAAGGCCATCTCCATAGCGTCCATGTAGCCGGGAATGACGTTGCAGGAAACCACGATGGAGCGGTACGCGGCGTCCACCTGAATCAAAATGCCACTGGCGGAGTGGTTTTGAGCCGCTTGCGCTAGAGCGGTTGACGCGAGTAGGACGGCCAGCAGGGCCGTGTAGTTTGCGATGGTTTCCTTGATGCGCATCTATCACCTCACTGCAGCGACGTGTGTTCGCGCGCCCTGCGTATAGGGTTGCCGGTTGAGCTTGGTGTAGCCGGTTGCGAACTCCTCGATTGCTAT
>JAJYBW010000164.1 GCA_021778815.1 Acidobacteriota bacterium
AACTTCCCCTCAGCCTCCGGCAACATCTGTGCGTACGACGACAACGGGCAGCAGCACGGCCACGTCCAAGTCAGCGCGATCGATTGCTTCCGCAGCCCGCCCCAGTACGACCGCGTCGTCCAATTTTCGCGGGTTGGAGTGGGCCTCGATCTCACTCGATAAGGAACCGGCGGCCTACACCCGGAAAGCCCAACCCGCGGTTTCGGAATATATGCCGTTCATGGTCGATCCTGCTTCGATCGATCGCCGGGTGATGGCATTCGCCGTCGATTTTGCAGCGGTGACTGCTGGCTTTATGGGATTTCTGGTGGTCTTTGTCGCCTCCACCCCACACCTGCCCACCGGACTGACTGCCGCTGCACTGGCCGGCGTTGTCTATGTCGCGCTGTGGGTGCTGTATCAGATGCTTTTCTTCTCTCTAAGCGGCGCCACGGCCGGAATGCTGTACGCACATATTGCGCTATGCACCTTCGACGATCAAAACCCGACCCGACCCGCGCTGCAACGCCGCCTGGCTGCATGGTGGGTGTCGCTTCTGCCGCTGGGAATTGGATTCCTGTGGTGCTTTGTCGACGAAGACAATCTCTGCTGGCACGACCGCATCACCCGCACCTATCAACGCGAATACTAACCCGTTCCTTTCCCTTGCGGGAGGTCCTCCGGAGTTACTCTTCCTGTGCGCCGCTCAATCTTTTGCGCAACAATCCCGTGTGGGATGTGTCCATACTCGAACAACGCCAGACATCGGTAGGATTGCGGTCTGGAAAAGCGTTCTTCCGGAGACGGAATCGACGACGACAGGAGAAAAACAGTCATGCCCTCTTTTGGTTCCTTACGAAAAATATTGCTTGGACTGCTAATCACTGCGATGCCAGTCTCAGTGTTTGCCGGGGTGTTTGTTTCTGTGGCGATCGCGCCGCCCGCTCTACCGGTTTATACGCAGCCTGTGTGCCCGGGACCCGGGTATTTGTGGACGCCGGGATACTGGGGTTACGGGGCGGCAGGTTATTATTGGGTCCCCGGCGTCTGGGTGCATCCACCTCGAGTCGGCCTGCTGTGGACGCCGGGATACTGGGGATGGGGCGGAGGGCTGTATGCGTGGCACGCTGGATACTGGGGTCCTCATGTCGGCTTCTACGGCGGTGTCAACTATGGTTTTGGTTACGGCGGCATCGGTTTCGGCGGCGGCTACTGGCGTGGCGGAAACTTCTTTTACAACCGCTCTGTGATGAATGTGAATACGACCGTGATTCACAACACCTACAACAGGACCGTGATCAACAACACGGTGGTCAACAATCGTGTCAGCTACAACGGCGGCGAAGGCGGCATTCGCGCGGTCCCGACGCGCGAAGAAATGCAGGCCAGCCGCGAGCAGCATTTTCAGGCGACACCAAGCCAGACGGCGCACATGCAAGCGGCCAGCCAGGACAGGGGTCAGTTCTACGCAGCCAATCATGGTCGGCCAGAGGTGATGGCCAAAGATACAGTCAATGGGCGGAGCTATAACCAGCAGGGAAGGATCGCTCAAGGACTTCGGACCGGACAACTCAATTCCCGACAAGCTGCAAGGGACTTGAATCGTCAGCAGAACATCCACCGCTCCGTCGTGGCGGACCGCCGCGCGAACGGGGGCAGGCTTACATGGCGACAACGGCAAAACATCAACCGGCGGCAGAACAATGCAAGTCGGCAGATCTATCGGCAGAGACATCGATAATCGCGGCTTGCGCCAATGCAAGCGCAATGCAGCGAATCAATCCAACCAGAGGAGACGCGGCTGGCGAGGCCTTCCGCCAGCCGTCTCTCTCTGTCATATCGCAGTTTTCCAACTGGTTTAGAGTTCATTGTCCATACAATGCGTCATCCTGAACGTAGCGAAGGATCTCTGCAATTTCGAGGAAAGCCAATGCCAGGATTCTTCGCGGAGTTTACCCCGAGCGCAGCCGAAGGGCTCAGAATGAAGACCTTACCCTCTATGACAACTGTGAAAATGCCTTAATTCCTTCCGTCCCCTTCGGTGGTGAGAGCAATTTTTGCGTAAAGAAACATCTCGCCCTATAGGAATGCTTTTTTGCGTGGCGCGACCGCAATGGGAAGGAAGCCCGCTAAGTTCGCCCATCTGGCATCGTTACTGATACATTTTCTCTGACAGATATTTGAGGAGAAGGCATGCACATTTTTCCATCTTCGTTGAGTCTCGAGAGGCGCGTTCGCGGCGTCTCGCACAAGCTGGCTGCCGGTTTTGCAGCGTTGGCGATCGCAAGTTTCACTCTTGTTGCTCCCAACAGCTACGCAGCATCTGCGAGAAGTGCCCACTCGCCCTGGGTGGCGACCTGGGGTGCGGCGATGGTAGCAACCGATCCTGGAGGCGCGCCAGATTTCACCGGCCAGACATTGCGAGAAATCGTTCACACCAGTGTTGGCGGCCAGCGTACGCGTGTGTGGCTGTCAAACCGCTTCGGCACAGAGCCATTGCACATTGGCGCGGCACACATCGCACTCAGCGCGAGCGCAAGCTTCGGCGCCAATCCCGATGGAACTTCGAATCAAAGTGGCATTCAAGCTGGTACGGACCATCCATTGACGTTTAACGGGAGCGACACGGTCGTCATTCCTCCGGGAGCGGAAGTGGTCAGCGATCCGGTAGCACTGAACGTTCCAGCGCTGACCGACCTTGCTGTCAGCCTGTATTTTCCCGATCACACCATGGGGAGCACGGCGCACCCGGATTCGAACCAGATTTCTTATCGAGCGAACGGCAATCAAGTGGGCGCGGCGGACCTGGGCGGCAAATCCTGGGAGAGCAAGCCTTGGTATGTAGTGTCCGGAGTCGACGTGGATGCGCCGGGAGATTCGGCCGTGATCGCATTTGGAGATTCCATCACAGATGGCGCGTACGCGACGGAGAATGAAAATCATCGCTGGCCAGACTATCTGGCGACGCGGCTGGCAGCCGATCCGGGAACGAAAATGGCGGGCGTGCTGGGTGTGGTGAATGTGGGCATCGGCGGCAATCGCGTGCTGTTAGATGGCTATGGGCCGAACGCCGTGTCGCGCATCAACCCGGATGTAATCGCGCGCAGCGGAGCACGCTACGTCATCATCCTGGAAAGCATCAACGACATTGGCAGATTCACTTCTGACCATCAACCCTACGGAGATTTGACGCAGCGACTGGAGGCGGGCATCGCGGAAATTGCGGCACAGGCCCACCAACACGGGATTAAGGTGATCGGCGCGACGCTGACGCCGTATGCCGGTTGCGGATATTATTCCGACGCGGGCAATCAGGTCCGCAATGCGGTGAATGAGTGGATTCGTACCAGCCCGATCTTCGATGGCGTTGCCGACTTCGACAAAGCCGTGCGCGATCCGCAGAACCCGCAGCACTTCGCGGCGCAATACGATTCTGGCGACCATCTGCATCCGAAAGATGCCGGATACCAGGCGATGGCAGCCGCAATCGACCTGAGTCTGTTCACAAAGAAGAAATAGGTTCGGCACCCTGGTGTACCGGGCTTATCCGGAGATGCCTTCCGAGCCCAACCGAATCCCCGGTCTTTCGTTGCGAAGCGACAGACCGGGGGCCCCAAAAATCCTCACCTCAACCGCAGAGCGCAGGTTCCTGTCGCCGCAGCGACCGGTCGGAAGGGACACTCTCCGCTTCCGGCGCAGGCCCGGATGTTACCAACGTGCGGTTCTAGCCCGAAAATCACCCCATTGCGAGCAAATTCCGTGCAGTATTAGGAGCAACACTCCGTAACTGACGCAATAGGTATCGCGACTGTTGTGGGACGGGAATCCTCGCCCAAATGGGTGATAACCCACCGCTGCCGCTACTGCTATCGGTGTAGCCCATGATGAGAACGGACAATCCGGGACTGCTTCGGCAGACGGATCTCTACGGAATAGCGTCCACGTCCGGCCCTGCGAATGAGCCGAACGCACGATCCGTTGCGGCTTCAGCAGCGGCGTATTCACACTCCATGACCACCCGCGTATTGTTCGCGGTTTGCGCCATCAGCCTTCTTGCCCAGGGTGTACTGATGGTCGTCGACCCGCAGGCAACATTCGCATCCAACGTGCTAATCGCGTTGGAGTTTCTGCTCGCCGCCGCGGGCTGCTTGAGTTGTGCCTCCAGACAAAATGCCGAGACCCGAACGCTATGGATTTTGATTGCATCGGGATTGTTTCTCTCGATTGCGGGTCAAATCGAGGCCACGTACGCCGCACTGCAGTTGAATCAGCCGTCGACGGCAACCGTGGCGGATTTCTTTTTCCTGATCTATGGGATTCCGATTCTTCTGGCGATTTCCTTCACCAACGGCGAAGCCGACCTGAGAGCCCTTTTCTGGCTGGACGGGTGGCAGGCGATCATAGCTGCTGTGTTGATTTACTTCCAGATTTTCTTGACCTTGCCGTGGACCGGTCACCCAACTGCCATCTCGGCGACATCGCTGATGTATGTGTACAATGCGGAAAATTTTCTGCTCGCCGGAGCCGTCACCTTGCGCCTGTTTGGAAATCCAGCGCCGGCCAAGCAGCGCATCTATATTGCCCTGTCGATCTATCTCTGGTCCTACGCCGTTGTGGCCCTCATCGTGGGCTACTTTGAACTGGCGCGGAACATCGCGCAGGGGCTGCAGGACGTTTTCTGGGGACTGCCATCTCTGCTGATGCTGGCGGTGCTGTCGTTCTGGCAAGGCAAATTGAGGGCGGCCGACGAGATACATAAGGATTCAAACCGCTCCATCGCGCTGCTGCTGGACAACCTGAGTCCAGCATTGTTCACGCTTGTCATCGTAATCATGGGAGCCAGAATTGCGCCTGCCTACCCCTGGATCGGATTCACATCGATCGCCATCGCCGTGGTGTTGTATGGGCTGCGGGCCGCGCTCTTACAAAGCAAGTATCTGCGGTCGCAGCATAACCTGGCGAGAAGCGGTCGCGCGCTGGTGACGGCCATCGACCAGCTGAGGGACCTGTCGATCCGTGACGGACTGACAGGAATCTACAATCGACGCCACTTCGATGAGGTGCTGCTCTCGGAATGGAAGCGTTCGATACGTACGCAAAAGCCTCTGTCGCTGCTGCTGATCGACGTGGACTGCTTCAAAGAATTGAACGACCGCTACGGTCACCCGGAGGGCGACGAATGCCTGAAAAAGATTGCCGCGCAGCTCTTGAGCATACTCCGGCGCTCCAGTGACACCCTGGCGCGCTATGGAGGCGAGGAATTTGCCGCAATCCTGCCGGAGACGAACAAAGAGAGCGCGCAACTAATTGCTGACGCCATGCGCACTTCGGTCGAGGGCCTGAAGATTGCGAATGAAGGTTCGAGGGCGGCCAGTGTCGCTACGGTCAGCATTGGGGTTTGTAGCGAGAATGCGTTGCTAAGCCGTCCCGCGGAGGAGTTGCTGCACGCGGCGGATGCAGCCCTCTATCGTGCGAAAAAGCAGGGACGAAATTGCGTCCAGTTTGCATGAGTCCAGCGAATTCGATCGCGCGTTGCAGGCCGCGGCCAGTAGTTCGGCTGACGAGTTGCCAGGCAATCGCACGGCGCACGTTTTCGCTTATTCGAGATCGCTATGTTTTCGTCGCCTGGGAGGCAGCGATAGCGGCGCCGGTGACGGCCAGATCGTCGCTCATGGGAACAATTTCCAGGGTGTAGTTTTGCAGCGGACTCATGGTCACCATCTGCTGCAAATAATGCTGCAACAATTTCATGTCGAGAAAGCGGACATTGAAACCGGTGTAGTAAAAGCGGCCGGGACCTTCCATGTGGATCGAGTTGGCCGTCGCTGCGGCGAGACCGCGATGCCATAGCCGTTCAAATTCTCTGCAACGAGCGTCGCCCGCTTTGGCGTGAGCAAAAACTTCCTCCGGCTCCATGTCGAGGAAGCGCAGCCGCATGGCGCGATGGCCCATGATGCCTTCCAGATGCCCGCGTCCGCCGCAGCCGCAATAATTTTCCGTGGAGTCGAGCGTGACCACGCAATGGCCGCCTTCCCAGATTCCCGGCGCGTAGGGATAGCGTCCAAATCCAATGCCATAACCCAGCGCCCACAAGCGGATGAAATGATCGAGCCGATCATGTTTTGCGGCAACTCCGGCGGCAATTGCATCGGCATCGTTTAGCACAGTGACCGGCGCGCTGATGCCGGCTTGTCCCAGCGCGCGGTGCATTTTTTCGGCCATGCGAGTACCCTTCAACTGCGCCAGATTCGGCGCGTCTTCCACCACGCCATCACGCACAATCCCAGGCAGCGCCAGACCGACGGCGTCAATCGGACCGCAGTCGCCCACGGCGCGCACGGCCTGTTCTCGAACCAGGTCGATCAAGCTGTCGAGCGGCGTGTCCAGCAGCGAATCTGTGTCGTCGTTGTCGTCAGGAAAATGAACCAGGCGCGAGCAGGGCTTTTGGCTTTCAATCACGCCGGTGACGATGCGTCCAGACAGGTGGATACCAAGACTTTTTCCCATGACTCAATTCTCCTCAACCGTCTTGCTCAGGCGGTTCAGACCGTTGAAGGCCGCGGCTTTGTAACATTCCGCCAGGGTCGGATAGTTGAAGACCGTGTCGACAAAATAGTCGATGGTGCCGTTCAGCGCCATCACGGCCTGGCCAATGTGGACCAGTTCGCTGGCGCCTTCGCCAATGATGTGCACGCCCAGCAGGTGGCGCGTCTCGCGATGGAAGATCAGCTTCAGACGACCGGTGGTATCGCCGCGAATCTGGCCGCGCGCAATTTCGCGGTAGTACGCGACTCCAACTTCGTAGGGCGCGTCCTCTTCCGTCAACTGCTCTTCCGTTTTGCCGATGAAGGAAATTTCCGGAATCGTATAAATTCCGTACGGGTAATATCTCGGATTGGACATGACGCATTCGTCGCCAAAGATACGCGCGGCAGCGATGCGACCCTGTTCCATGGAAACCGATGCCAGAGCCGGAAAACCAATGACATCTCCCGCGGCGAAAATGTTCGGCACCTTGGTGCGATAGTTTTCGTCCACGCTGATGCGGCCTCGCGCATCGGCCTCCAATCCGGCGGCGGCCAGGTTCAGGTCGTCCACATTGCCCTGGCGGCCGACCGCGTACAAAAGCGCGCCGGCGGAAATCCTCTTCTTGCTCTCCGTGTTGGCGACCACGGTGCCATCGGCTAGGTCCTCCACGCTTTCCACTTCTTCATTCAGGCGCATGGTGACGCGGCTGTCGCGCAGGTGATAACTGAGCGCCTCCACTATTTCCTGATCTGCAAATTCCAGCAGCTTGGGACGTTTTTCAATCAGGATGACGCGGACACCGAGGACTGCGAACATGCAGGTGTATTCGACGCCGATGACACCGCCGCCAACTACGATCATCGTCTTCGGCAGATCGGGCATAAACAGAACCTGATCGCTGTTGATGATGTTGCGGCCGTTCAGCGGAACTTTGGAATTTGTGGCGGGGCGCGAGCCGACCGCAATCAAGGTATTTCTGGTTTCGTAGACACTGGAGCCGCGCGAGTTGGTCACGCGAATGTGCGTGGGGTCTTCAAAGTTGCCGGTACCGGTCAGCACCTCCACGTTGTTGCGCGACAACTGCGCCTCGGTGACATCGACTTCAGTCTTGATGACGTGCTGCACGCGGAAAGCA
>JAJYBW010000165.1 GCA_021778815.1 Acidobacteriota bacterium
CGGTGGGGACAGCCGCGGCGGTCAAATCCCCTCCATCGCTGTGCCTGCCGCTCATCCATTTTTGTTGCTCATGGACATTCCGACGCAAGACCGTTTTTCTTTCTACACCTGTTCGCTGTATTCGCCATCTGGCAAGCTCGCATGGCAGGTCCATGTGTCTGCGCAACAGGCAAAAGATACCATTTCGATCACCGTTCCGGCGGTAGACAGGATGGATGGCAAATACTCCTTGCATGTGCAGGGAAATACAGGCCCTTCCAATCCAGAAACTCCAGTCGACCTGGCGCGGTATAGCTTCGTTCTGAAGACCCAGAAATAACATATGCACATCAAGGGAGTGGATATGCAGTCCAACGCCAGAAAAGTGTTTTACTACCATGCAGATGCCAACTCGCTTGGCGGCTTCATTGAAGAGCCATTTGAAGCGGTCGTTCCGGATGTATCCTCAATAGCCCTTCCTCCAGTGGGCGGTTATGTAACCCACCGCATGGAAGCCTTGAATTTCAAAGAGATCATCTCCTGTCGTTCCGCGTATACACGGGTATCCGGCAGGCCGATCGCAGAGGATGGCCCATGGTCCACGCTGGCGACCTCCGTGGTAGAAGGATTGAATATTCTCGAAATCGTCACGGCAGAGAGGCTTGTGTCGCAAATATATGTAGAACATCCCCGCGAAGGGAGCGCGGCCAGCATCTCATTTGCCGGCAGCCACTTCGAGGGATTACGTATTGGCGGAAGTGAAGTTTTCCCTCGACTGAATTCGCGCTTGATGGGTACCGGTTCGGAAGCGGATAATGATTTCTCGCCGATCCTTTGGCCGGCGTTATTGCAAGCAGGTCACGGACAGGCCCGCGAAATAGTCCAGAGCATAGCCGGGCGTGCGAACCGAAGCGGTTGGCAATGGGCGCTGCAGAGGTATGGTTGGATGGACGAGAAGCGTGAGCAGAAAAAAGACGGATGTGTTCTATGTTCCCTGGTGGATGGCGTAGAAGGCACAGTTCCGGGCAAGACGATCGGCCACCTCGTGGAAATTCCAGATTTTGGCAGAATTTTCCTCGGGGAAATCATGGCCTTTCCCCATTCGATTCAACTCACCATGGTTCGAGCCGAGTTAGGCTGCAATGTTCACGGCAAGGTCAGCGCGTCTTCAAGTTACATCAACGGCAGTACTATGCCTCCTTCGTAGCATGTGGTCTGCTGGCCGCCGTGGCTCTTTCTGGCTGCCACCGCAGGATGTACCTTTCTCCTGAAGCTAACTACGAAAAGATTCACACAGAATTTCTGCGCGGCGATCTCGGAGAGGCGCAGCGGGATGCGGAACAGGCCCGCAAGGAGTTCACCGGGCGAAATCGAAATTGGGACATCAAATTTCGCTTGCTAGAAGCGGAGATCCTCACCTATCAGGGCAACAGCCCGCGGGTGGAGCAGTTACTTAGCGACTATCATCCAACCCCATTTGTGGCTGCCGATACTGAAATCAAACGGCAATTGCTTCTATGTCTTGTACACACCCGCCTGAATCAAGCCACCCTATCCAATCGCGAGTTGCAACGGGCGCAACAAATTTCCAGAGAAAGTGATTCTGCGTTGCAGGGAGAGGTGCTGCAAACAGCGGGGTTGATTGCCTTCCACCGTGATCAGCTCGCCACCGCTTCGGATTTATTTCAGACAAGCCTGCAGTTTGCCAGACAGCATGGCGATACATTCCTGGAGACGAGCGACCTGTTGAATCTAGGCACCGTGTCGTTGCATTACGAAGAATACGACGAAGCCCTGGCTAGATTTGAAGATGCGTCCCAGATCGCTCGATCGACGGGCGCCCGGTTGGCCCTGGAGTTAGCCCTGGGCAATGCAGGGTGGGCTTATTACAAGCTAGGAGACTTCGAAAAGTCGCTTTTCGACTTTCAACAGGCAGAGCAACAAGCCAAGGAGCTTGGTTCAGTCCATGACCAGATCGTCTGGGCCACTAACAGTGGTTTGTCCTTTTATCGCCTGGGAGATCTGAAGTCGGCGGAGGCAAACTACCGGCGAGCCTTGAGCGCGGCACAATCGGTGAACGACAAAGAGTTAATCGCAGCGACGCATATGGAGTTGGGATTTCTCTTTTTTCAACGCGGCCAATTCGACCTGGCAGAGCGACAAAGCTTGAAAGCACTTCAGGCGGCCCGTGCCGGGGGCAGTCAGTCCGTAGTGGTGGATGCGTTGTTTCTGCAGGGTCTTCTGGCAGCTCGCGGCGAATCAGGCCCTGCCGCCACTGGCTTGCTGATGCAGGTGTACCGAGACCCGGTGACGATGCCGTCGCGTCGTGAAGAGGTCGAGAATGCGATCGCAAAGTACTATGCACGGATCCACAATACGCGTGCGGCGGAGACCTGGTTCAGGAAATCCGTGGATACCTTTGAAGAGCAACGTTCTTCTCTTAAACACGATGAGATGAAGCTCCCATTCTTCGCAAATGCCGACTCTCTCTACAAGGATTACGCCCACTTCCTCATCGAGTCCCATCGTTCGCAGGAGGCATTGCAATTACTGGACAGAGGTCGCGCGCAAACCCTGGAAGAAGGCCTGGGGATCACCAGTCATACGTCCCGGGTTGTTCATCAGCGATCGGTAAATGCACAGGCAGTCGCTCGAAGACTGAACGCAACCATCCTGTTCTATGCGCTTTGCCCGGACCAGTCTTACTTATGGGCTATCGATGGCCATCACACGCGCATCTTTCGACTTCCTGGGCGGTCGGAGATCGACTCGCACGTAAAAAACTATCAGAGAGCCATCCTTCGATCGGGCGATCCGCTGCGTCAGAAAAACGAAGACGCCAGATATCTATTTGATGCGCTGGTCGCCCCTGCAGCCGCGAACTTACGCAACGGTGCAAAGGTGATTTTGATCTCCGACGGAAGCCTGGATGAGTTGAATTTTGAAACCCTCCTCGTTCCGAGCAAGGCTGGTCTGCATTATTGGATCGAAGATGTCACCATTGTGAATACCAACGCCATACGGTTGATCTCCGGCTTGGACTCGCAGAATGCCAACCCAGGCGGTAATGGACTGTTATTGATAGGTGATCCGATTTCGTCCGGGGGCGATTATCCGAGGCTACTGAATGCGGAGGCTGAGATTCAAGGCATCGAAAAGCACTTTGCTCCGGATCACGAAGAGGTAGTCACGCGGGCAAGAGCTGTGCCGACGGCATATACTGCGGGCCGGCCCGGAGATTTTTGTTACATCCACTTCGTTGCCCATGGAACTGCAAGCCGATTGAGCCCGCTTGACTCTGCGGTCATCCTTTCGGCGCCGAGGGCGCATCCGGATGCCTTCAAACTGTACGCCAGAGATATTGTGCAGAAGCCGCTGCACGCTCGGTTGGTAACGATCTCGACCTGTTATGGATCCGGCCTCCGCGCGTACGCGGGAGAAGGACTTGTCGGGCTGTCATGGGCGTTTTTGCGCGCAGGAGCACACAACGTCATTGGAGCTTTATGGGAAGCCAGCGATGCGGCTACGCCAAGCCTGATGGATCGGCTCTACAGTGAAATCCAGACTGGCCACCCACCCGATGCAGCGCTCAGAACCGCGAAGCTGTCGCTTATCCATTCTCAGTCGGTGTATCGCAAGCCCTTGTACTGGGCTGCTTTTCAGCTGTATGCCGGCGGGTAGAAACCCCGACATCTGACTGTGACCGCATCCTACACTTGGCTTAGGTGAGGACCCGTTCTTCGCCTACACTGCTCGCGACTTGAGACGCAGGCATAGCCGCAGCAACGCTGCCAACTCTTCCCAAAGCAAACTCTAATACCCAAACAAAACTCTCCCGTTTTGCCACGAGTTCGGTCCGCTGAATTATTTTCGCGCGAGTGAAACGCGCGACGGTATTTCCGCACCATCGTTATGAACAGGGTTCTGCTGGAAATTCGTTCGATTCGGATCTAGGCCCGATTGCAGCGGAAATGCGACGACTGCGCGCGCTTTATGTGTGCGAGGCAGGCGTGTCTTTGCATGCATCGCGAGCGCAGCCAGACTCTGAGCGGAGGAAATCATGGCGAAAATTACGAGCAACGAGTCAGCGGCATTGGAAGCTGTCAAGACGCATAGGCTCAACTTTTCCGGTCTGGTGGCCAGCAACCCAAATTATTTCGGCAACCTGAAAGACAGCGAGTTTAAACCCGTCGTTTCAATTGCGAATGATGAATTTTACGAACACTTGACCTGCCTGGGATTCAACCCTGCGACCAACATTCTGGAAGCGGTGGTCCAGGTGAATCAATCCACTGGGTACAACGGTTCGCTCTGTCAAAACGGATCATTCGAGTACGTCCGATTTTTCGTTGACTACGGTGCGGGATGGGAAGATGCGGGTCTCGCAGCGATCAACGTGCATGATATTCCGGAGCAGACGGACTGCCACAAGGATGCTGAAAAGCCGTTGAGCTATGCCGCCTCCGTTCAATTGTCGCCAAAGTCGAACTGGTGCGTTTTTCCAGTGCTGCCAAAAGTGCGCGCAATTCTATCCTGGAACGCGATCCCTACGGCAGGCGATCCAACTTACACACCGGTATGGGGCAACGCTCTGGATGCGAAAATCCAGGTACGACCCAGACCACTCTTCCTGAAAGAAATTGCAGCCACTGTCAACGAGAATGTGAAACAGATTCTGCCGCCGCAAGAACTTGAACAGGCGCTGCAGATCCCAATTCCACTGCCAGATCCCGGTCCGTTATCCGCGGCGCAACTGACGAAGGTGTATCAGCCGCAGTCGGCGAAAAAGGCAACCACAGCTAGCAGCGCGGTACCATCTCATCGATTTGGTTTCGCGCAACTCCATCAGGCGCTGAATGCGAAGGCAGCGGATCCCAGGGCGATTGCGACCAATATCGCGGAATGGAAAAGCGCCGGACTGGACTGGCAATCGGCACTGACTAGCTTGGCCGAGGTCGACGCGGATGTGACCTTCGAACAACTGGAATGCCTCGGGCTGGAAGGAGGCTACGGCCTGGAGCGGCTGGTTGCGACGTTCGTGATCAAGCGGCCCTCCGGGTACGGCGGCGGACTGTGCACAGCGGGCAGCACGGAATATGTTGCCTTCTGGGCAGACTGGGACAACAGCTGCGAATACACCTACCTGGGAACCGTGGGTGTACAGGTGCACGATATTGCCAGCATTCCAGCCGGCGGCCTGGTGTACTCCGCTGTGCTGCCTGTTAACCTGAGTCAGCATCGTAACCCATGCAACACTCCCAAAATTGGCCGCGTGCGCGCTGTGCTTTCCTGGGCGATTGCGCCGTCCCCAACGGATCCGAATGCGCTGACGAGCTGGGGCAACCTGCTGGACACGCATGTACAGGTTCAGCCAGGCTCGAAGCCGAATTACCTGACGCCGACGATTAGCATCCTCGGGGGAATCCCGACCAGCATGATCGACAGTACGACGGGTCTGACGACTTCGACTGCGGTCTTTGCGCTGACCAACACGGCGGCCGACGATCATGGACGTGCGTGCCCGTTCGGCGGCAGAGTGTCTGTCCAAGGTGAATTGTTCGTGGGCTACAAATACAAGCTCACCGTGCAAGACACAGGTGGCGGATCTCCAATGACGCTGACAAAACAGCTGCTGCTGACGCGTTGGGACGGGACAACCTACACCAGCGCGCCGGACGTGAATGGGTATTTCACCTACATGGATCCCACGCTGAACATCGATTCGCTGCTGGGCGAGTGGGATACGAGTGGCGACGATCTGTGGCAGATCACCCTGCAGATTGCGGACATGGCAGGGAATCCCGTGTTGGGTTCGCTGCCCGATGTGCACTTGCTGCAACTCGACAACACAGCTCCACAGGCCGCTGTGCATCTGGATAACAATCTGGATTGCAGCCAGTTCGTGATCGGCACTCCTTTGAATGGCCACTACGTTGCGTATGACCTGAACTTTGGATCGTTCAGCATGGGTTCGGAGCCATACTCGGGACCACTGACGCCTTCCTCCGGGATTGTGCCGACGGCGCCGCTGCCTTCTGTGGGCAACCCATGGACACTCACTACAAACTTGCTGCCGAAATGCGGTTACGTGGTGCAGTTAAATGTCTCGGATCGCAGCATCGTCAACAGCTCGCCGGGATCGCACAACAATACTTCTGCCTCGGTTGGCTTCTGCCTGCAGCCGTCGCTATAGACGATCGCCTGCCAGCCACTTCCGGGTTCGGCGACCACCGGCCCGGGAAGCGAAGAGGAGCCTATGACTACTTTACGAATAGTGCTTGCCATGCTTGCGGTGTGGAGGCTGACCCATCTGTTGCACGCCGAGGATGGCCCGCTCAGATTGTTTGCCCGCTGCCGAAACTGGCTGCGGCGCATGTCCCTTTCCGGCGCGACCGACTGCTTCTATTGCCTCAGCTTGTGGGTGTCCGCTCCCTTTGCGATGATGTTGGGATCTCGGTGGGAAGATCGAATCACTTTGTGGCTGGCCCTCTCGGGAGCGGCAATCCTGGCCAATCGTCTCACCGAAGAGGAACCTGAAGGCGCATGGTTCTATGAAGAAGCGATTCAAGAGGAGAAATCGACATGTCCTGTTGCGGAAATGGAAGAAGAATACTGAGCCAGGAACCACAGGGGCATCCTGGTACGGTGCGCGTGGATCGCGCAATGTACAGTGCTGCACTGTTTCAATACAGCGGCAGCGGCCGGCTTACGGTCGTGGGGTCGGGAACGAAGACCGTGTACCAATTCAATGGCCACGGATCGCGGGTAGTTGTAAATGGTCGCGACGCGGCGTCGCTGGCAGCGGTTCCGTTGCTGACCAGGGTTTAGGGATCTCTCCGAACGTACCCTTCAAGCTGCATAACACTTTCAAGTCGGTCACCGCCGCGGAAGGCGAGAACATGACCGATGTGCTGCTGGAATTCATAGAGGATTATGTCCGCCGGCACTCGTACGCAGCGAGGAAACCGAACAGGCGGCGTCCATGAAACTTGCCGCCCTGTATCTGCGAGTTTCGGCCGTCGATCAACACCCGGAAACGCAGCTGCTCGACCTTCGCAAGATGGCCGCGCAGTCTACGGACCAATCTCCGGAGTCAAAAGCCAAACGACTTGGCCTGGATCAAATGATGGCTGACGCACGCGGCGGTTGCTTCGATGTGGTCATGGCCGGGGCCTCGGACCGCCTAGATCGGTGAAACACTCGTCCCGCGAACAGATGAAACTGTTTTTTTATAGTTAGATTGGTGGAGGCGGCGGGAGTCGAACCCGCGTCCGAAATCCAAGTCAGCAAAGAGACTCCATGCGTAGTCGCGTTCCGATTGGTCTCGTGCGATGCGCTCAGAACGGACAAGATACGCATCCCACCAGCCTGTAGATCTCGTCCGACCAACCCAGACATTGCGGGTCAGACCAGCCTGCTTTGCGACGTCCTTCCCCACCTCACAGGCAAATTTGAGGAGGACGGCTACTTATTTAATTAAGCAGCAAGTGCTAGTTGATTGTTAGCAATTGTGTTTTTGTAAGCGATTACGGGTGCCCACCCCCCGGCATGCCTCTCTACCGCAAACGATCCCGTCGAAACCGTGACGCCCCCATT
>JAJYBW010000166.1 GCA_021778815.1 Acidobacteriota bacterium
TATTCTTTGGTCCACAGGCCGATATAAACACCGGTGGCGGAATTTTCATACGCCTCTCGAACCTGTCCAGCATTTTCCAGCGCTTCCCAGGCGACCTCCAGCAGCAGTCGATGCTGCGGGTCGATATAGATGGACTCTCGCGGTGAGATTTCAAAAAACTGGGAATCAAAGCCAGTCACATCAGCAAGAAAGCCACCGCGATCGGTCAGCAGACGTCCGGGCTTGTTCCGCACACGAGAATATAGGTTGTCCAGTTCGGCAAAGCGGCCACCGGGATATGGAGTGATCGACTCTCTACCGGCAAGCAGATTTCGCCAAAGCTCTTCAACATTCGACGCGCCGGGGTAGCGACAACCCATTCCGATAATGGCGATCGGCTCTCTCCGCAGCGAATGCCGCCCGGCCTGCCCGTCCTTTTGGGTTTGCTCTTTTTTTTCGTGTTTCATTCGCCGATTGCACTCTCACCCTGCAAATGTGGGATTTATCTCTCCCTGATACCAAGGGATCTGACTTTCAAGCACGCGAATGAGAGCTTGCGTACTGGCTGGAGGAAAAAAATGGCCGCCGGGCAAGAGTTTGACATGAAACGTCGAGCTTGTATGTTGCGCCCATCCCTGCAGGCATTCGGGTGGAACTGCCGTATCCCCTTCGCCGCCAAAAACAGTAATTGGGATAGCCAAAGGATCGGACGGTCGAAACTGATAGGTTTCGTAGGCGGTGAAATCGCCGCGAAGACCGGGCAAGAACATTTCTAAGGCTCCGGAATCGGAGGCGATTGCCGCCGGAATTCCGCCATAGCGAGAATTCACGGCCGCAACAAAATCCCCGTCTGGAAGCATGTGAATGGGTGGCCGGGAAGATGCATTCTGAGGAGGACGCGCCGCCCCTATATATAGATGGCAAGGTCCGGGGCGCCCCAACTGCCGAAGCGCTCGAGTCAACTCAAAGGCCACGATGCCGCCAAGACTATGGCCGTAGAATGCGAACGGCTTCTCTGACAGGTCATCGATCTCTCGCAGAACGCCGTCCACGAGTTGTACAACAGATGTTGAGGAATGTTCCCTGAGGCGCTGCGCTCGTCCAGGATATTGCAGACAAACACATTCAATCCCCTCGCACAGATGAGTTGCCCAGGGGAAGAAGGCAATGGGCGCACCCCCTGCATGGGGAAAACAGAACAGACGGAAAGCGGCAGCAGGTCTGGGTCGAAACACAACAAAATTGGAACCCTGGGCATTCATTCGACGGGCCTCTAACAACTGGCAAGTAAATCCAATGCATGTTCATTGCCACTCGCAATCTGTCACTCAGATCCACGAGCAATCCGCGCCCGACGCCAAGGCGCAGGTCGAAAGCTCCGCAATCCCGGCAACAATCGCACGGCCGCCCGTACCCGGGTATGCAGAGTTTTGCACATTTTGAAGCTTCTCTTCATCATGGCATAATCCGCACGCCTGGAGACGACTTGTTCGAGCCGGCACCGCTAAGCGGTTCCCCAAATGACAACGCGATTGGCAATCGGCAATCGGCTCCAAAGTGTTTCCTTTCAGCAGCTAAGCCATTTGCACACCGGCCAGGAGTCATACTGTCTTGCTTCCCCAACTGGGGAGCTGTCAGGGAAATGCGCAGGGGCTTTGCCCCTTGCGGCTACAAGGCGCGAGGGATTTCTGCGCAAGCCTTGTAGCCAACTCTGCAGATCCCTTCTTTCACATTGATCCCGATCTTCGCTTCTTGCCCTGCGGGAGGGTCAACCTCGCGCGGAAAAGTATCGCGCACCTGGAGAATTGGTGGGGATTGCCGCCTCGATTTCCAACTGGGGCAAGGGATGGCCACACTGGTATTGGCTGTCGTGGCTGCGGACATGGCTGGTGAGCTTGTTGCATCGAGCTGCTCTCGGGGGAGACGACGTGAGGTTTCCTCCCACGTATGATTTCCCAACACTTCATCGGGCTGCATGCACCAAAGTTTTGCTCTGTTGCAGAACCGCCGGCGACTATACTGCATAGGAATTAGCCAGGACAAGAAAACACCATGGAAATCTATGCGCGTCTCCATCCCGAGGCCATGAAGATTGTCCTGGTCCTGTTTCTGTCTTTCTTAATCGGGCTGGAGCGCGAAGAGCATAAGGCTTCGGGAGCTTCCTATTCCTTTGGTGGCGTGCGCACCTTTCCGCTGATCGGATTGATCGGCTATTCCCTGGCGCTGCTGGCCGGCACGCAACTGCTGCCGTTGACCATCGGATTTCTGGTGATTGCCGGGTTTCTGTTGCTCTCCTACTGGCACAAGCTTTCGTCGGCGGCGGTAGCTGGCGTGACCACGGAGATGTCGGGGCTGGCGACATTTCTGGTGGGAGCGTTAATCTGCTACGGACATTTCTGGGTGGCAACCACACTGAGCGTTGCCTGCCTGCTGTTCCTGGATCTGAAAGAGGCACTGGAGGAATTGGCCGCGCGCATTCCGGCTCAGGAGATACTGACCTTCACCAAGTTCCTGCTGCTGGCTGGCGTCATTCTCCCCATTCTGCCAAACGAACAGCTTGGCAAATTCCACATCAACCCATTCAAGACTTGGCTGGTCGTGGTCGCGGTCAGCACCATTTCCTACGGCAGCTACGTACTGCAGAAACTGACCAAGCAACGTGGCGGCGTCGTACTGGCGGCGATTCTGGGCGGGGCCTATTCCTCGACGGTTACCACGGTGGTGATGGCACGGCGGTCGGCCCAGGAAAAACATGCCAACTTGTTTTCTGGAAGTATTCTGATTGCGTCCGGAATGATGTATCTGCGGCTGGCGGCGCTGCTGGCCATTTTCAATCGACGCCTGATGGAAATGTTGACAGCTCCCTTCTTAGTGCTGGCCGTCATCGGGATTGGCGTCGGTTGGCTATGGACTCGACGCAAGGATCCGGAGACTGGAACGGTATCGAAGGAGTTTGAGCCAAAGAATCCGCTCGACCTGCTGACGGCTTTCCTGTTCGCGCTGTTGTTTCTGGCGATGCTGATTGCCACGCAGTTGGCCGTCACCTATCTGGGGAAAGCGGGGGTCAACACGCTGGCCGCGATTATGGGCGTGACCGATGTGGATCCCTTCATTATGGGAATGACGCAAGCCGCGGGTACATTGACAGCGGTGAAAGTGGCGGCGGCGGCGGTTCTGATTGCTGCCTCCAGCAACAACCTGGTGAAAGGCATCTACGCCTACAGCCTGGGAGACAGGAAGACTGGTATTCAAAGCCTGGCATTACTGGCCGCTCTGGCAGCGCTGGGCCTTGTCCCCCTTTTCTGGATTGGCACCTGAAACATTCGATCGACATGCACTACGACAGTGGTTGCGATCAGGCGCTCGCGACCGGTCGTCGTAAATGATTGACCGAGGTCATGGACGGGATTGGTTTCTCCGGAATGCTTGCCCGGCCGGCGCAAATGTCTGGAAGTTAGCCGTAAAAAACCGGGCAATCGATTCAGCCATGGAAGTGGCAGAACCGATTGCCGCAGAATTTTGCGCAGCTTGAAATCCGCTCGGTCGCTGGCGCGCCGTTCACTTCGCCAGCCCGTCGCGACGGCTACTGTTGTGGCGCCGGCTGGGCATCGGCCGATGTCGTTCCTGCATCCAGATTCAAACTCTTGCTGAGGCGGAAAGCGAGAACAGTTTCAGCGGGATAGGAAATGTCGCGAGTGTTTCCCGTCGCAGCTGCGCCCACCGTTCCCGCACCAGCTCCGACAAGCCCACCAATCAAGGCACCTTTCCCTCCGCCGGCCAGGCCGCCGATTAACGCTCCGCCACCGGCACCGCCACCAACCATGGCTCCAGTACGCTTGCCTTTGCCCTTGGTTTCCTGGCTGATGGTGTTGCTGCGGATGGCATAGGATTGGCCCTTGACGTTCACCGCAATCAGACGAACCGCCAGGCTGGCTGCCCCCTTGAACTTGCCCGCGGAATGAGCCGTGACCACGACCCCACTGACAGCTGACCCTGCCGGAATAACCACGTTCCCATTGAGCCGAACGGAATTTACGAGCGACCCGTTAAAGCGATCTCCGGCGGCGCTGGTTTTCGAACTCAAGGCGCTCGATATGCGTGTCGAGAGAGAAGCTCCAGCGGGAATAATTCGCGGCGGAGGTGGCGGAGGTGGTGGGACGGGTGCAGGCGCCGATGGAGTTGCGGGTGAAGATGGAGCGGGGCCCGGCGTGGAAGACGGTGCGGGCGTAGCGCCGGTTGCAGACTGGCCCGCGGGGGGTGCAGGTTGTTCTGACGGTGGCGCAGGCTTGTTGCAGCCGGTCAGAAACATTGAGAGAGAAAATACGACTCCGAGATAAAGTGCGACGCGAGGTTTATAGCTTGTCATGACTTCACTCCGTTCTTGCGTGAATGAGCTCGAGCTCGTTTCGAGGGGAGGAAGGTAACCTGCATGGTCGAGTGCGGCTTTCGCCTTGTCAACCGAGGAATCGCTCTTGGATTGGCGTCCGCGGTGTACGGATTCTCCGGAGGAATCTCTCCGCTGGAGTGAAACGATTGCAGCAAAGCCAGCTGTCGGATTCCACGGGCCCACCTGCGAGTGCAGAGAAAGGCGCGAGCTAAAGTCCTACGGGCACGTCAGCTGCGCAGTCCCAACAACGCTCCACCGTCAGGCTGGTAGCGCTTCGCCCTTGCAGGCCGGATGATTACATTGGCAAGTCAGCTCGGTCATTTTTTTCGAGTCCCTGCAGCGATCTCCGCAATAATCCTTGCCATCCGTCGTCATGCAGTTACAACCTTCGTGTTTGCATTTCTTTGCTTGTGCCATGGTGTCTCCTTTGTCGCGCACAGAGCGCGACGCGGACTGTTCGATTAAATGCAGCCAAATGAACGCCGCCTCATTGCTAAGATGCCGATGCCGGGTGTGATGAAACTGTGATTCAAAAGTAGATTTAGGTTGATGAAACAGACTTGGATCTCCCGTTGAACGGGAGTGAAGTGGCCAACGTGCCCTCGTTTCGCGAGCTTACAGCCAGCTCGATTTGGAAGCACCGCCGAAGCCGAGAAAACCACCCTGTAGGTCGGCGACTCGATCCTCACGCACAGGTTAGGACCGAACACGCGGATTCGTCCTCTTACTTGTGAACGGGTGGAGAGGGCACGACGCTGAACCCGGGCAAGACATCGCCGGTGCCTGCGAACATGTGATAGTGGTCGAAGGTGAAGTCGTTCATGACTGTTGCATGTGCTCCCCATGTATCCACCGCCAGATTCCACTCCTTCAGGATTAGTACCTGTCGACTCCGAAGAGTATTGATGCTCCACGCGGGCAAAATATACGTGGAACCATCGATCTTGGCCGGGCCGTATTCAATCACCATTTCCGAGCGATCTGCGGGCGCGAAGGTTTGCAGATCTTCCTGAATCTGTATACGAAGGATCGCGCTGCTGGCTGGATCAATGGATATTTCCCCATGGTAGGCGGGCATAACCTCGAAACGGGTTCCACCGTTGCTGGTTGGAAGACAGCAGCCTCCCACCTAGAATGGGTGGGTGGCGCATAAGCACAATTGGAAGCAGCGGATGGCGCTGGCGGTCTTGCCGCCGATTGGCGCGATTGTGTTTCGGCTGCTGGGGATGACGCTGCGGTTTGAGGACATCGGTGCGCCGGGAACACATGCCGACGATCATCCTGAGACTCGCGTCTACTGCCTATGGCACCGCTCGCTGCTGTCGATCGCGCATCACTTTCGCAAGCGCCGGATTGCCATCCTGATCAGCCCGAGTTTTGACGGCGAATTGATTGCGGCCATGATCCATCGCGTGGGGTATACGCCAGTGCGCGGGTCGAGCTCGCGTGGCGGCGCGGCAGGGCTGCTGGGAATGCAGCGGGCGCTGGAGGCGACGAATCGAGCGCGCTGCAACTATGCCGCCTTCACCAGCGATGGCCCGCGCGGGCCGGTCTACCATGCCAAGCCGGGCGGGGTGAAGCTGGCGCAGCAAATAGGCGGAGGGGTCGGCATCTTTTATGCGGCGCCGGATCGTGCGTGGACGCTTCGCTCGTGGGATGGATTTTTAATTCCGAAACCGTTTTCGACGATTGTGATCGGGTGGCAGCCGCCGGTCCCGGTGGACGCGGAGGCGACGGAGACGGGAAGCGCGTTTGAAGCGGCGCGGCAGCAGGTAGAGCACGCACTGGAACGCGCGCGCCACGAAGTGGAAGAGCATATTGCGCGCAAGCGCGGGAGGAATTGATTTTCCATGGGTCCCAAACGAGACCGGGCATCCAGCACGCGGCGTTCTTCAAAAGGTAGAAAGCCCGAGCAACTGTCGGCTATCTGTTTCGAGTACTATGACTTCGCCTCTAAGAGCGGTCGATCAGGCTCACGCATGCGATGGAAGTATGAATCTCAAATCAGATTTGGGGCTTCTAGGAATGGGTCGAATTGCGGGTTCCAGGGTCAATCCATGACGAACTGCAATCCGTATCTTAAACGGATTCTTATCAAATCATAATCCGGGTTGGTGCAAGAATTGCTGAAAGATGCCCATTGACGCGACCGCAGATTGGCTATACTGTAGGAGACCCTATGGCACTTGAAACAGAACTCGCTACCTACCAGGCTAAACTTCCCGAGATGAAAGTACACGAGGGTAAATTCGTCCTCATTCACAAGGAGAACGTAGTTGATTTTTTTAGCACGTACGAAGATGCAATCAAATCGGGGTACCAGCGATTCCAACTTGAACCTTTCTTGGTAAAGCGTGTGATGACGAAAGAGCCGATCTTATTTATAACGAGAAGCATCGTGCCTGTATCTGCTGACCTTCCTCGCTAAACCATGCCACATTTTCTGGTCACTACATCTCCTCAGGGCCTAGCGGTTCAGGCTGCGGTTATGGTGAGCGAAGCCAGGCGCCAGGCCTTGACCGCCGCAGGGCAACCGATCCCAGATCCTCAAAGGATTTTGGCCATTCTTGATACCGGCGCATCAATCAGCGCTGTCGACCCAACGGCTCTCACGACTCTCGGTTTGACCGCAACGGGGAAAGCTGACATTGTTACTCCAAGCACGCAGGGTGGCACCGTTGCAACAGACACCTACGACGTCTGTATTGGCATTTACGCCGGACGTCCTGGTGATCTTCATTTTATTTCGGACACTGTTCAGGTGACCTCAAGCGTCCTCTTCAATGGCGTGCAGGCTCTCATCGGAACCGACATTCTCAAGAATTGCATTCTGACTTACAACGGTGCTGACGACTGTTTCTCCCTCGCATGGTAGACCGCCCCCTCACCGATCCTAATTTCCCCTGATAATTCAGATTGAACCGCTGCCCAACTCGAAGCAGGTTGCGATGTGCGAGGCAGCATGGTATTTTTGGACTTGCGCGTGACAGGTACGGAGACGTGTCTTTTCGCCTCGGGAATTGGGTTTCAGGGCTGGCGTAGCTCAGCTGGTAGAGCATCTGATTTGTAATCAGAGGGTCGGGGGTTCAAATCCCTTCGCCAGCTCCAGCAAGCCAGATTGCCGGGCAAATTCCAGAGGGTCAACGCGGCAAGTCAGCACAATATTAATGATGGTTGAAATCCGCAA
>JAJYBW010000167.1 GCA_021778815.1 Acidobacteriota bacterium
AGAGACGCTGCCAGTACGCCGCATCTTTCGCCAATTGCTTGCGGCCACTCTTGGTAATGGCGTAGTACTTTGCCTTGCGATTATTTTCCGAAATTCCCCACTCAGCGGAAATCCATCCCCGCTGCTGCAGCCGCACCAGCGAGGCATAGATGGTGCCCTGATTCAGCAGAATCTCATCGCCGCTCACCTGCTCAATGCGGCGAGCGATGCCGTACCCATGCAGCGTTCCCAGCGTCGCCAGCGTCTGCAACACCATCAAATCCAGCGTTCCCTGCAGCAAATCCAGTTTCACTTCGCCCATAGCGCCACTCCTGTGTGGATGCCACACAAGTATGGCACACGATGATGTGGCATGACCACAGGAAAAAGCAAATGCTTTCCCAGCGAGATAAATCGCCCCGACTCCGGCGATCGCGCATCATTATCTTGCTTATTTTTGAATGAAGAATTCGTTCATCAAAGGTGCGCTGGCCGCGGCACCAGGAGGATTCGACAGCCCCAGCAACTCCATCTCTGTGCGCAACACGCTCTGATGCTGATACACCGTGTTGGAACTCTGCTTGTATCCCGCCTGCACCACCGGCCCCCAAAGCACACACGCAACGTGACCGCCCCCGTGGGTCGCATCGCTGGTGGCAGCTTCATCAAAATCCACGATCAGGACCCCATCTCCGCCCGGCTCAAACGCGGAGTTCGTTGACAGCGGACCAATCACCTTCGACTGCAACCACGTATCTGCCTGCTGCGACGTTCCGTTATGCGCGTCATCATTCACGTCCGGAACAATATAGGAATATTCCGGTAGCGTCCCGTTCGCCAGATCGGTAGCAAATTGCGTGAACGGCCACATGTGCGCCTTCGCCACCGTCGAATCGTCGGCAATATCCGACAGCATCGCGAAGGGATCGTGCCGAATCAGATACGCTCCCGTATTGCCGCCTACATACCCCTGCGTAATTCCCTCGGCATAGATCCGGAACGATACTCCCGCCGACAACATGCGTCGCGCAATGTTATCCACGTTCCACACCGTGGTCGAGTTGTCGTTGTTGGTCAGGATCTGTCCCGTCGTCAGCATAAAGTAGTTGCCAATCGAAGGATGCGTGTTCCCGTAATAGTTTGTCGCCAGCGCCCCGTTGCTGATCAGATTATTCAGGTTCGGCCACTCCGTAGTCTGCCCCACCACACTGGAGTAGCTGCGGTTTTCTTCCATCACCAAAATCACATGCTGGCTATGCGGCGTCTGCGTCTGTACTGAGATCGTTGCCGTGCCCGTCTTGCTGGTATCTTCCGTACTCGTGGCCGTCACGGTAACGGAACCGGTCGATGCCGACGCCGTAAAGAGTCCGGTCGAATCGATCGTCCCGCCGCTCGCCGTCCACGTCACCGTCGAGCTGAAACTTCCCGTCCCGTGAACCGTCGCCGTGCATTGCGAAGTTGCATTGGTCGCAATTGTCGATGGACTGCAGACCACTCCGACGGAAGAAATCGTCGGCGGCGCAGCCTTCACCGTGATCGTCGCTGATCCCAATTTGCTCGTATCCTGCGTGCTGGTCGCGGTCACCGTCACCGTTCCCGCCGAACCCGGTGCCGTCAACAATCCACTGCCACTAATCGTGCCGCCGCTCGCCGTCCACTTTACCGTCGAGCTATAACTTCCCGTCCCCTGCACCGTTGCACTGCATTGCGAAGTCGCGCTAGGCGCTACCGTCGAAGGATTGCAACTCACTGTCACCGAGGAAATCGTCGGCGGAGTCGTTTGCGTCGCCACCGTGATCTTCGCAGTTCCCGACTTGGTCGAGTCCTCCGTGCTGGTCGCGGTCACCGTCACCGTTCCCGCCGAACCCGGTGCGGTCAACATTCCACTGCCACTAATCGTGCCGCCGCTCGCCGTCCACTTTACCGTCGAGCTATAACTTCCCGTCCCATTCACGGTTGCACTGCATTGCGACGTCGCGCTGGGAGCCACCGTCGAAGGATTGCAACTCACCGTCACCGAAGAAATTGTTGGCGAAGTCGTTTGCGCCGCCACCGTCACCGTCGCTGTGCCGGACTTGCTGGGGTCTTCGCCGCTGATCGCGGTCACCATCACGGTGGCAGCCGAACTCGGTGCCGTCAGCATTCCGCTTGCGTTAATAGTCCCACCGCTCGCCTTCCACGTCACCGTCGAGCTATAACTTCCCGTCCCATCCACGGTTGCGCTGCACTGCGAAGTGCCTCCCGTAGTGACAGAAGAAGGTGCGCACACCACCGCAACAGAAGAGATCGTCGGCTGGGTGGGCGGAGTTGTACCCCCCACCGAGCCGCCGCCACAACCCGCGATCAGCAGCCCTGGCAACGCCGCCGCTATCAACCATCCCAGGCGCCCCTTCAATCCCTTGTCCCCACAGTCATCTTGCGCACCGCCGTTCCAGAATGAGAAACCGGCAAGCACACCCTTCCCACACCGCATACCTGTATCCGATGCGTCCCCGCGCCCCCGCGTCTATATCGGGTCCTCAAAAAATACTCCAGCGTCTGACCCCTTGCTTAAGCCCTTAAGAAGCACAAACCCGGCTATCCTACATCCATGAGCCCCGACCCCGCCCACCTCAACGTCATCATCACCGGCGCCACCGGCATGGTCGGCGAAGGCGTCCTGCTCACCTGCCTCGAACACCCCGCAATTGCGAGCGTTCTCCTCGTCAGCCGCAAGCCATACGGCCTGCAGCACCCAAAGTTGAAAGAATGCATCCTTCCAGATTTTATGCACCTGGACAATATCCGCGATCAGCTGAACGGCTACGACGCCTGCTTCTTCTGCGCCGGCATCAGCTCCGCTGGCATCAGCGAAGCCGACTACACCCACATCACCTACGACATCACCTTGCATTTTGCCGAGGTGCTCGCCGGCCTCAATCCGAACATGGTCTTCTGCTACGTCTCCGGCGCGCTCACAGACAGCACAGAAAAAGGAAGGATCATGTGGGCGCGCGTCAAAGGAAGAACTGAAAACGCCCTCACCCGTCTCGGCTTCCGAGGCGTCTACAATTTCCGCCCCGGATTTATGCGCGCTACTCCCGGCCAGCGAAATATCAAGTCCTATTACAACCTCATTGGATGGGCCTATCCACTGCTTCACACCCTGCTGCCAAACCAGGTCAGCACCCTCCACGATGTCGGCATTGCCATGATCCGCTGCGTGCAGCAAGGCTATCCAAAACAAATTCTGGAAATCAAGGACATCAACGCCCTCGCCAAATCCTAGACGCCCTTCGTCGGAATCAGCACGGTCAGCGCGTCCGGCACCACTTCCATCCGCACCGGCAGCGTGCCCAGCCATTCACCATCCGCCTCCACAAATAATTCTTCCGTCGAGCCTTCCAGTCCGTAGCACTCCACGGATTCGCATTCCACCAATTGAATCGGCGCAACGTATTTGTGACGTCCTAACAACACCGCGATCATAAATCGCAGATATCGCACCCGGCTCCGCGTCGTCAGCGCAATCACGTGCAACTTGGGATTCGTAATCGCAGCTCCCGGAGCAAGGTCGTGCAGCACACCGCCGAAATTCCGAATGCGCACCGCCAGAATCTGCGACGCCACTTCCACCCGCGGCGGTGCGTCGCCGCTCTCTTTGAAGCATGCCGCAAACATCGGATATCTGTGCGTCATCCACAGGCGGAACGCCTCCACCACATACAGCGCATATCCGAATCGCTGTTTCAGCTTCGGATTCAGCCGCCCCATAAACAGCGCGTCCGCCCCCACACCCGCCGCCACAATAAAGTATCGCGAGCGCGTCACACCCTCTCTGTCCTGATAGCAAACCCGGCCCACCGAAACCCGCGTTGGCGTTGCCGCCAGCAGCTTCTTCACCGCTTCGATCGGTGCCCCTGGCAGCCCCAAATCAGCCGCCAGCGCATTCGCGGTTCCCATCGGAACCACACCCAGCGCCGCCGATCCGCCGACCAACGGCTGCATTGCTTCGTGTGCCGTTCCATCGCCGCCGCAGGCCAGGATGGTGTCATACCCTTCTTCCATCGCCGCGTGCGCCTGCCTTCCCGCGCTGGCTGGCGATTCGGTCGCGATCACTTTCACTTCCACGCCCGCCTCGCGAAGGACCGACACTACCTCCGCAATCACTGCGGCTCGCCGCTTCGGACGTTGTCCGGAAGCCGGGTTATAAATCAGCGCAACACGACGCATCCAATCCGCCACCTAAGTCCAGCCCGCAACCCGCGAGCGTTCGAATCATTCTTACACGCACGCTGCCCGCCAATGTGAACAGCCCGTGAACGCTGCGGCCATCCCCTCCAATGCAACTGCCCGGACCATCGCTGCGCCAATCGCCGGTCTCTGCTAGCCTAAAGTGTTTGCAGGTTTATCCATGGAGAACACGGTATGGCTTTCAAATTTAAAGGTGTCGACTTTATCGGCTTCGACACGTTGCTCAGCGAAGACGAGCGCCTGGTCCGCGAAACTTCCCGCCAATTTATTGAAGATAACCTCATCCCCATCATTGAGGAATGCAATCGCGAAGGCCGCTTTCCTAAAGAATTAATCCGTCCAATGGGTGAACTTGGTTTTTACGGCGCCACCATCCAGGGCTACGGTTGTGCCGGCATGAACAATGTCGAGTATGGTCTGGTCATGCAGGAGACAGAGCGCGGCGACTCCGGCGTCCGCAGCTTCGTCAGCGTGCAGTCCGCCCTGTGCATGTACCCCATCCACGCCTTCGGTTCCGACGAGCAGAAGAATGAATGGCTCCCGCAAATGGCCACGGGCGAAAAACTCGGCTGCTTCGGTCTTACCGAGCCCGACTTCGGTTCCAACCCCGGCGGCATGCGTACCCGCGCCAAAAAAGATGGCGGCGACTACATCCTGAACGGCGAAAAAATGTGGATCACCAGCGGAACCCTGGCCGATGTCGCCATCATCTGGGCCAAGGTCGACGACGAAGACGGTCGCGTCCGCGGATTTCTGGTCGACACCAAACTCCCCGGCTTCAGCGCCTACGACGTCCACGGAAAATGGTCTCTGCGCGCCTCCGTCACCTCCGGCCTCTCCATGCAGGATGTCCGTGTGCCCGCGTCGGCGCTCCTGCCCGGCAGCGGCGGCCTGAAATCTCCGCTCATGTGTTTGAACCAGGCTCGCTACGGCATCAGCTGGGGCGCGCTCGGCGCTGCCATGTCCTGCTACGACACCGCGCTGCAATACTCCCTGCTGCGCAAGCAGTTCCGCGATCAACCCATCGCCAGCCATCAAATGATCCAGGAAGAACTCGCCTGGATGATCAGCGAAATCACCAAGGGCCAGCTACTTTCACTCCAGGTCGGCCGCTTGAAAGATGCCGGCACCGTAAGCCACGAACACATCTCCATGGCCAAGCGCAACAACGTATGGATGGCCCTCGAGTGCGCGCGCAAATCCCGCGACATCCTCGGAGCCAACGGCATCACCGACGACTACCCCGTCATGCGCCACATGATGAATCTGGAGTCTGTGAAAACCTACGAGGGCACCCACAACATGCACACCCTCATCATCGGCCAAAGCGTGACTGGCATTCCAGCTTATTAGCGCGAGTAGAAGGAGTTGTCATCCCGAGCGAAGTCGAGGGACCAGCTTTTTTGAACCACACGAAAATCGGGTGCCCCATCCTAGCCGCGTTCTTTGCGGCTAGGGTGGGATTAACTGCGCCGTCGCTGTATATGTAACTCTTTCAGTTGCGTTTCGGTGGCAGGTGAAGGCGCATCCACCATCAGGTCCACCGCCTTCGCCGTTTTCGGGAACGCAATCACCTCGCGCAGGCTTTGCGCCCCTGCAAGAATCATCACAATCCGATCCAGCCCCAGCGCAATGCCGCCATGTGGAGGCGTCCCGTACTCAAGCGCTTCCAGGAAAAATCCAAAGCGTTCTTTCGCTTCTGCCTCACTCATTCCCAGCGAATGAAAAATTTGCTGCTGCACTTCCTGGCGATGGATACGGATCGATCCTGAACCCAGCTCAACGCCGTTCAGCACAATGTCATACGCAAGCGCCCGCACCGCGCCGGGATCCGACTCCATGCGGCCCGCCTGCAAATCATCCTCATGCGGCGACGTGAAGGGATGATGCGCAAACGTCCACGTCTTCGTCTCCTCATCCCACTCGAAGAATGGAAAATCGGTGACCCAGAGAAATTTGTAATCCTCCGGAGTTCCCTTCTTTTCAAACGCCCCGTGTTCCTCGCGGAATCGCTTGGCCAGCTCCAGCCGCAGCAGCCCCGCCTTCTTGTAAATCCAGGCATGGTCTCGCGACTTATTCGCTCCGACCCGCGGACTCACCACGACCAGCCGATGTTCCGGCTCGATCCGTTCAAGCTTGCAATTGGTTGCCACCGCGCGATCGATTTTCTGCGCCAACCCCGCGTACTGCGCGCTGCTTGCCAGTCGCTCCACGTCGAGGTAAGCAAGGTCCGGCCCCAGCCCCGCCTCTACTTCCTTGATGAACGCTTTCTTCTGCGTATTGCTCATCGCCTGCTTATTCGGAATCACGATGGCCACGATCGGCAGACCCGGCTCAATCTTTAGCGACTCCAGCTCGCCCGCCTCAAACTCACCGCGAACATCCGTCAACTCCGGCAAGCGCATATCCGGCTTGTCAATGCCGAAGCGGCGAATCGCATCGTCATACGTGATCTGCGGAAATGGAGTCGACAGTTCGATCCCCGCCTCTCGAAAGGCCGCCGTCAAAAATCCTTCCACCACGCGAAACACCGTCTCCTGCTGCGGAAACGTCATTTCCAGATCGATCTGGGTAAACTCCGGTTGCCGATCGGCGCGAAGGTCTTCATCGCGAAAACAGCGCGCAATCTGGAAATACCGATCCAGTCCGCCGATCATCAGGATCTGCTTGAACATCTGCGGCGACTGCGGCAGCGCGTAAAATTCTCCCGGATGCACCCGGCTCGGCACCAGGTAATCGCGCGCACCCTCCGGCGTCGACCGCGTCATAAACGGCGTTTCAATTTCCAGAAATCCCTCGCCGGAAAGATACTGCCGAATCGCCAGCGCCACCTTGTGCCGCAGGATCATGTTGTCCTGCATCGCCGGTCGCCGCAGATCGACGTAGCGATATTTCAGACGCAGCTCTTCGTTCCCGATCGCTTCTTCTGCCGGCGAAAACGGAGGCGTCTTGGCATCGTTCAAAATGCGCAACTCATCCACGTCGATTTCAATTTCTCCCGTCGGCATATTCGGATTGATGGAGGCCGCATCGCGCCGACGCACCTTCCCCTGCACCGCAACCACATATTCCGGCCGCACCGCTTCCGCCTTGGCATGGGCCTCCGGACACAGTTCCTTGTCCAGCACAATCTGCACAATCCCGGCGCGATCCCGCAAATCCAGAAAAATCAAATTCCCATGATCGCGGCGACGATTCACCCACCCCATCACCACAACCTGCTCGCCATCCGCAGACAGCCGCAGCTCTCCGCACATATGAGTTCGCTGCAAA
>JAJYBW010000168.1 GCA_021778815.1 Acidobacteriota bacterium
GGCTTCCATGTTGAAGATTGATCCACTCAAAATGAGTCTGGCCGCTGCAGTGACGCTCGCTTGGTTATCGATTCCAGTAACCCTGGCGCAAAGCCAGCGCGCAAACGACAATTTGCAGAGCAGCCAGTTTGACGCATCCATCCCGGCCAACGCCGACAACCTGACAGTCTCAGGAATTCAACCGGATGCGCTGCAGAGCTACCGGCGCGCCGTCGATGAATTGCATCAGGGCCATGCCATCCTCGCCCAACAAGACGCCAATCGCGCCCTGCAGCAGGACGAAAAATTTGCTGACGCCGCCGCACTGGCTGCGACTGCGGCGCTGATGCAGCAACAATTTCAGCGAGCCGCTGCGGAAGCCGCCGAGGCCATTCACATCAATCCCGCCGATGAAAAGGCCTATGTCATCCTGGCCACTGCGCAAAATTATCTTGGCGACTATTCTGCCGCAGCCGATGCTCTGGGCCACGTGCGACCGCAGGACCAGCAAACCTGGCAGGTCGCCTATCAATGGGCGCGAGCCGAAGCGGGTTTGCAGCATTTGCGGGAATGTTTGCAGTGGCTAAATCGCGCTGCGCTGTCCGCTCCCGTAAATTTTGCTCCGCTGCACCTGCTGCGTGCCAGCGCTCTGCTGGCAACGGGAGACAACGAGCGCGCCGCTGATGAGTTGGATATATATTTGCAATTCCCCAGCGTAAATCCATCGCAGCGTGAACTTCTCACACAAGAGCTGCATCGGCTGCGTCAACTGCCGCCGTCCAGCGCGGACGTTGCAGCGGCCACTGGCAATTAGCTTCGCGCGAATCGTACTACGCGCCGCATTTGCATCCGGCCGCCGTACGTTCGTGGACTATGTGTGTAGAATGATTTTGCTTTTCCAACACTGAATCTGGAGATGCGGGACATGCAGCGTCGCGATTTCATCAAGTCTGTGATTGCCTTGGGGGGTGGGTCGGTATTGGGTCAAAAGACATCGTTCGCATTTCAGGATCCTTCCTATACCCCGATCCCGCAACCCGATGTTAAGCGCGTGCTGGTCATGTTCAAATGCCACTTCGATGCCGGCTTTGTCGCTACCCAGGCCACAGTCGTCGATTGGTATTTCTCCGACTATTTTCCTGAGGCGATCCGTCTTGCCAGCGACCAGCGCCGCACCGGTGGACCTTCGTACGTGTGGACCACCGGATCCTGGTTGGTCTACGAGTATTTGGAGCAAGCCTCCGCGGAAGACCGACGCCGCATGGAGCAAGCGATCACCCGCGGCGATATCGCATGGCATGCGCTGCCGTTCAGTTGGCAGACGGAGTTGATGGATCCATCGATGATTGCCGGCAGCATCGGTCTATCGCAAACGTTGGACAAGCGATTTGGTCGCACTACGACTGGCGCAAAGATGACCGACGTTCCAGGTCACACCCGTGGGCTGGTTTCTCCGCTGGCTGCGCACGGCGTCAAATTTCTCGACATCGGCGTCAACGGCGCGAGCATGCCAGCCGAACTTCCGCCGCTGTTTCTCTGGAAAGACTCCGGCGGCAGCAGCCTGGTTGTGATGTATCACCTCGGCTATGGCGGCACGGTTCGGGTTCCCGGTTCCGATCTCGCGGTCGTCATCGAGGTCGCCAACGATAACGCGGGTCCGCACTCGCCCGACGAAATTGTCCGCATCTACTCCGAACTCGGCCATCGCTTTCCCAACGCGGACATTCACGCTGCCAGCCTGACGGAAATTGCGAACGCTGTCGAGCCCTATCGCAATCAATTGCCCGTTGTCACGCAGGAAATTGGCGACAGCTGGACCTACGGCGTTTCCAGCGATCCGCTCAAAGTCGCGCGCTATCGAGAAGTGGCTCGTCTCCGCCAGTCCTGGATTGCGCAGGGGAAGTTCCGCGTCGGCGACGCCACTGACGTGGCTCTGTTGCGTTCCATTGGTCTGGAGGCGGAACATACCTGGGGAACAGATACGAAAACATGGCTCGATTACGACCATCAAACGCCGCAGGATCTGGCGAAGATGCTCGACACCAAGAACTACAAAGTCGTCGCGTTTAGCTGGGAAGAGAAGCGCAAGGACCTGTTCGATGGGATCAAGCGACTTCCCACGCCGCTGCGCGCCCAGGCTGAGAAAGCCGTTCAGGATCTGCAGCCGAGGGAACCGCTGCTCACGGGCGGAACTGTGATTGCCGCGTCGCGGGAAATCGAAAATCCGCACTTCATCCTTCGACTCGATCCAAAAACGGGGGCGATGCATCGCCTGCACAACAAGAAAACGGGCAGGGAATGGGCCTCGCCCGATCACCCGTTGGCCCTGTTTTCCTATCAAACGCTTTCTCAGCAGGATTATTCGGACTACCGGGCAAAGTACCTTGTCATGCAGGCAAGCTGGGCACAATTTGACTTTGGCAAGCCCAATATCGAACGCTTCGGCGCCAGAAATCAGGAGTGGCAGCCATCGCTGCTCGATCTGCGTTCACAGAAGGAGGCACAGGGGCAACGTCTCCTCGCGCAGTTGGAAATTCGCGATCCTGAAGCGCAGCAATCCGGCCGCACCGCCTTCCCACTAAGGCTTTACATGGAGTGGTTCCTGCCCGATGCCGAACCGGCCATCCATTTGAATTTTTATGCGTTCCAGAAACCGGCGACGCGTCTGCCCGAATCGCTCTGGCTCACCTTCAATCCAGCCATCTCTGACCCAAAAGGATGGATGCTGGAAAAGTCCGGCGAACAGGTTTCGCCCTTCGATGTTGTGCGCGGTGGAAGCCGGCAGATGCACGCCGTCACTACGCACTTCAGTTACAAGGATGATCATGGCTCGTTCGTTGTCGAACCGATCGACTCGCCGCTGGTTGCCATGGGTAAAAAATCACCGCTGAATTTCTCAAAGGATCAGCCCGATCTCACCAGCGGCATGCATGTCAATCTTTTCAACAATGCCTGGGGCACCAACTACATCATGTGGTACGGCGAGGATATGCGTTCCCGCTTCATCTTGCGCGCCTGATGCCGCAGCGACTGCGGCCGTGTCCTAACACTTCACCGGTTTTTTCGGATCAATCACGCGCAGTGCGATCGCGGTTTCGTCGTCGAAATGTTCCACGTTCCCCTGAAATTCCGAAACCTCTTTCAGGATGTTCGCAACCATGGTGGAGGCGGAGCAGTGGCGATGCTTTTCCAGCACCGCCGTCAGCCGTTCCATATCAAACATTTCATCGCGATCGTTTTCCGCGTCGATCATGCCGTCGGAATAAAACACCAGCATGTCGCCGGGCTGTGTCGACAGCGTGAACTCTTCATATTCGACATCGGGAAACATGCCCAGCGGAATCCCCGTAGCCTGGACCGGCTCCACGCCCTTGGCGCGGATGTAGAGCGGCTGGCAACCGCCCGCATTGGCCACCTGCAGCGTCCTGTCGTTGTCATTCCAAATCGCGAACAACATGGTGACGTATTGCGCGTCGAGTTTTCTTTCCTGCAACTGATCATTCAGAGACGCCAACATTTTTGCTGCCGTGGGCTTCTGCGCTGCCAGCGAACGCATCACCCCGCTGACCAGCGCCGCATACAGCGCGCCCGCAGCGCCTTTGCCGCTCACATCTCCCAGCACGATGGCGGTGCGACCGTCGCCGTAATCCAGAAAATCGTACAGGTCGCCGCCAATGGTGCGCGCCGGGACAAAACGCGCCGCCACCTCGGCATGCACCGGCTCCGGCACAGTTTGCGGCATCAGGCGAAATTGCACCTTGCGCGCCATCGTCAAATCTTCTTCCAGTCGCTGCTCTTCCTGCGCCAACCGCTGATAGAGGCCGGCATTCTCCATCGCAATGGCCAGTTGCGACGCCAAGGTGCTTACCGCATGCACATTGTCATCACTGAAAAAATGCGGCTTGGTATGCTCCAGGTCCAGCACGCCCAGCACCTTGCCCTTGTAGATTAGCGGCACTGCCATCTCCGACCGCGTCTCCGGGTGCACCATAATGTACCGTGGATCTTGTCGCACATCGCCCACCGTGATCGTCTGCCGCGTGCTGACGGCGGCGCCGATCAATCCGCGCTGTAACGGCACCGGCTCAGAAAAAGAGTTGTCGGTCTTCCCGAATCGAATCGAAAAGCGATGGTTCAGCATGTTGGTTTTTTCATCCAGCATCCAGATGGCGAACATCTGGTAGGGAATCACCCGCTGCAACAATTTCCCAACTCGCTCCAGCAATTGCTCCGGATCAAGAATCGACGTCAGTTCGCGGCTGATTTCATGCAGCAGTTCCAGCGATTGCGCCTGCCGCGATATGCGCGTGTAGAGGCGCGCATTTTCCACCGCAATGGCCACCCGCGATGCCGTCAATTGCAACAGATGCAAATGATCCGGACGGAAATAGTTCGGCTGCTCCGATTGAATATCGATTACGCCAATGACGCGGTTCTTGGTCACTAGCGGCACCGCAAGCTCAGAACGCACGTGGGAATTCGCGTCGATGTAATTCGAAAGCGCGCTAACGTCGTTGATTAGCATCGCTTCTCTGCGCTCCGCCACTTGACCGACTACGCCTTCCCCCATGCGAATGCGCATCCGCTCCACATCGGCGGAATGGCCAATCTGGAAACGCATGCGCAATTCGTTTGTGCGGTCGTTCAACAAAAGAATGGCAAAGATGCGGTAATCAATCACGGCGCGCACCAGGTCGGCCACGCGATGCAGTAGCGTTTGCAAATCCAGCGTGGTATTCAGCGCATCGGCCAGTCGGGTAAGAAAATCACCCTGCACCGCATCGATTCTCGGCTCGTTGCGAAGCGTCAAAGTCGAACTGGGACGATAGTCGCCCTCATAGGCGTGGTGTTCAGCCGCATGCTTTGCTGCACCGGCAGTCTTCGTCCCTGTTTCGCTCGGCTGGGCGGTCGCTGCGTTCTCGGACGGAGTTTCCGGCACCTCTGGCACGGAGTTCTCGGATGCGGATTTGCGTTTGTTGGGACTCATGGCTCGCTCTTCAGAATAGCCTAGGAACGCGCAACGAGTTCCACAGGTTTTCCCATGGAGTCGTTGTCGCGGCCGTCCCTATTTTGAGGATGCCGCGCCCTGTCCCGCCAGGTAGTTCTCTACCGCGCGCTGTTGCTCCAGGTAGCTTTCCAGAATCGCTACTCCAGAGGATGTTCCAATGCGACTGGCGCCGGCTTCCAGCATGTCGCGAACCGCATCCAGATTTCGAATCCCACCCGACGCTTTCACCCCGCATCGACCTCCGGCCACCCCACGCAGCAGGCTCACGTCTTCCACTGTCGCGCCGCCGGTAGAAAATCCTGTACTGGTTTTCAGGAAGTCGACGCCCGCCGCAACGCAGATCTCTGAAGCGCGCAGCTTTTCTTCCAGCGTCAGCAGGCATGTTTCCAGTATTGCTTTCAGCGTGCCGCCCGCATCGTGCGCCAGCTCCACCATGGTGCGAACGTCGCTTTGCACGGTGGCATTGTCACCGCTCTTCAGCGCGCCAATGTGGATCACCATGTCAAGCTCTCGTGCTCCCAGGCGCAATGCGGATTCGCCTTCTTCGCGTTTGTTATGGGTCAGGGAAGCTCCCAGCGGAAATCCGATCACCGTTCCAACGGCCACGCCAGAACCCGACAGCGCGCTATGCGCCAGCGCAATCCAGCACGGGTTGACGCTCACGCACGCGAAGCGATAATGCATCGCCTCTTCGCACAACCGCAAAACGTCGGCGGAGGTTGCATCCGGCTTTAAAAGTGTGTGATCCAGGACCGCCGCCAGGCTTTGCCAGTCGCGCAGCGCATGGGCGGCGAAGCCCGCAACGTCGAAGCTTGAAATTTCAAATTCGTCTGCAAGATTAGGGGAAGAAGAAGCACTCATGGTTCAAATTTCCTGTCTACTACTTTTAGATGCAGAACTACTCTACTACTCCCACACGTCGCTGGGAGCATCTGTTGCCATCACGCAAATGTCTGGAAGATTTCGGTATCGCTCGGCAAAGTCCATGCCGTAGCCGACCACAAAACGGTTGGGAATCGTGAAGCCGACATAGTCCGCTTGAATGTGGCATAGGCGCCTTTCAGGCTTATCCAGAAACGCCGCGATTTTCAGTGTAGCGGGGCCCTGCGCCAGCAACATATTTTTTAGGTAACAAAGTGTCCGCCCGGTATCCAGAATGTCCTCAACCAGGATGACGTTCCTGTCTTCAATCGGTTCATCAACGTCTTTAATCAACCGGACGGCGCTGGAGCTGGTTGCCATGCCGTAGCTCGAAACCGCCAGAAAGTCGAACGTGCAGTCCACCGTGATGGCCCGCGCCAGGTCGGCCACAAATATCGCCGCCCCTTTCAGCACCCCGACCAGCATAATCCGCTGTCCCGCGAAGTCGCGGCTGATCTCCGCTCCTAACTCATTGACCCGCTGCTGAATCTGCTGCCGGGTCAGGAGACACTCGAGGGCCTGGTTGGTGGCGTTTGTCATCGAAGGTTTCTTGTCTATCGCTGATTGTAGGACGGATTGTTGAAGATTGTGTGAGCCGCGGGGGTCTGTGAGCCATCTTCGCCAAGAGATGCGATCAGCTCACTTCCCATATACTGAAACTCTAGGGAATTCTGTCTGGCATGTATCCATTTATTCACATTGGGCGTTTTCAAATTGGTACCTTCGGCATCTTGCTTTGGCTGGCCGCCGTTTCCGGCTGCTGGGTGCTCTATAAGAATTTTCAGCGTAAAGGCGTCGAGGCGGATGCCATCAACGTCACCGCGCTGGCGACCGTCGCTGGAATTATCGGCGCCAAGTTGTGGCATGTCTTTGAATCGCCTCATCTGCTGATGCAGATTCCGCTGCAACTTCTTCTGGATCGCGCCGGCTTCGCCTGGTTCGGAGGCCTCGTTGCCGCCATCCTCGTCCTGATGTGGCAGGGAAGAGTCGCCAAGGTGGGCGCATTGGGCATGCTGGACCTGGCAGCGCCTGCCGCCGCCGTCGGCTATGGCGTGGGCCGCATCGGGTGTCTTACCTCCGGAGATGGCGACTATGGCATTCCCACGTCGTTGCCCTGGGGCGTCAGTTTCCCGCACGGTCTGGTTCCGACAGTGCAGCGGGTGCAGCCCACCCCAATCTATGAGTTCATCGCCGCCCTGCTGATCGCCTGGTACTTGTGGCAGCGCGGAAAAACGGACCGGCCTGTTGGTCTGCTGACCGGAGAATATCTGGTCTGGTCTGGGTTGGCGCGTTTTCTGGTCGAGTTTGTTCGCATCAATCCAAGAATTTATTTCGGGATGAGCAACGCCCAGGTCGCCAGTATCGGCTCCATGATTGCCGGAGTGGTGTTGGTCGTGTGGGCACGACGGCACCCGCATATTATCATTCAGGCGCAGAAGCGGAAACATAAGCCGGCAGCTCACACCGTGACCAGCTAGCAATTCACCGATCGGTAGCGAAGAGTGAATGCCCGGCAAAAACGCTTTTCATCATCACTGTGACTGACATCGAAAAAATCAT
>JAJYBW010000001.1:0-10306 GCA_021778815.1 Acidobacteriota bacterium
CCAGTGCGTACGGAGTGCTGTCTGCCACTGCGCAGATGCATGGCCACGTGGAGAAACTTTTTACGCTACCGCCGGAGGCGTTCACGCCGGCCCCTGGAGTGTCCTCGGCGGTCGTACGTTTCGATATACATCCTCGTTTTGAGGAACTGCAGGTGGAGCGAACACCGTTCATGCGATTTCTTCAACTGTGTTTTCATCAGAAGCGAAAGACGCTGGTGAACAACCTGAAGAACGCCGGAATTGCCCCCCCCCCCAATATCCTCGCCGCTATGGTAGTAGCCGGGCTGGCCCCGGCGGTGCGGGCGGAATCCGTTTCGCTGGAGGCGATGGCATTGATTTATCGGCAGCTGCAGTAAAAAAGGACACCTATACGCGAAAAGCCGGCGATTGACTCGCCGGCTTTTCTATTTCCCACTCAGAGTTTTGATTAGTGATGGCCCCCTCCGCCACCGCCACCAGCGTGACCACCGCCTCCGCCGCCACCGCCGTGGAATCCACCTCCACCACCGCTGTGAAACCCTCCACCACCGCCACCGTGGAAGCCGCCTCCACCACCATGGAACCCACCGCCAACCGATCCGCCCCGGAACCCACCGCCATTGAAGGATGCGGTGGTCCCATGAAAGCTACCGTGAGAGCCAAAGGTTGCATGATTTCCGAATGCACTGCGGTTTTGAAAGGCAGCTGCGTTGGCAGCGCGCATGTTGTTGAAGGAGCTGGTGCGCATCATGCTCGAACTACCGCGCGGCCCATTAGTGCCGCGCAGCCCGTTTCCACCTCGACCCGCCAACGATTGGTTGCGCCCCATGGATCCGTTGCGCAACCCGCTAGACATGCCTCCCTGAAAACCGCGCGCCGGAGCGCTTCTGGAGAACGCCGCGTTTCGAATTGGAACAGCACCAGTTGTTCCAATCGAGTGCAGCGGAGCGATCTTGGTCCCATTGAAATTGATCGTCCGGGCTTGATTTGCCGAGCCCCCGCGGTTCGCCATCATCCGACTTGCAATCGCCGGAGTGCCCACGTGGATGAGAGTTCCTCCAGTTCGACCGGTGCGCAGGCCGCCCCGCCCAGCAATCGGTGGCGCAGGCGCGCGGTACCCGACAGGACCTCCATACACGTTGGGACGACCTCCGGCGTAATATCCGCCGAAACCGCCGTATCCGTATCCGTATCCGTAACCGCCCATGCCCATGCCCATGCCCATGCCGTATGCACCAGGCATCCATCCCCAGCCAAAGCCTCCGATGTAGGACCACATGCCGTAATGAAACGGCAGCCAGCCCCACGGATAGCCCGAAATCCACGACATACCCATTCCGCCGCCCATATCTGCCCAAGCGCCAAAACCGTAGGGATCAAAGCCGGCTCCGGCGCCGTATGGTTGCCAAACGTTGCCGTATCCTGGAATCGGGTACCACCCGCCGTAGCTGTCAAGGCCACCCCAGCCAGCACCCCAGCCGCCTTCCAGCATGCTGCCTCCGCCCTGCTGCGTGCGGGCTGGAGTCTGGTTGGCGGCTTCCTGGGCGGCTTCCTGGTCACGCTGATCGTTCCACTCATCAAAACCGTTGGGAGTGATGCCGTCGGCGACAGTGTATGGGGCGCTGGCAGAAGGCTTAAATTCAATCGTTTTGCCCTGCAGAACGGCTGTCGCGGCCTGGTTATCTGTTCCCAGAACCTGCACACTGCCGTCGATCACTGCCAGGTCGGCAGGATTCGACCCCAGATTCACGCGGAACGTGCTATTTGCGGTTGGCGCAACTTTATTGTCGCCAAAGTCCACGGTGTAGGCCGATTGCGGATCGCTGCGCAGTTCGTAATACACCAGACCCGTCGGCTGCTCGAGCGTGGTCTCCAGCGCTCCCGTCGGCGACGCGCTCAATTTGGCCAGACTCAACGAGCTATTGGGCGTAATGCGGGAGACGCTGCCGTCCTCAAACTCGATCTCCGCCCGCCCGTCCGGACCGGTTTGTAGGCGCGAACCTTGGGTGAGGGGCATGTTCATCACGGCTTGCGAAAACTGCGTCCCGTTCCCTAACACGACCTGGACGGTGCCCTCGACATCGCTCAAACGGACCACCCGAACGTTTTGCAACTCCGCAGGGGTACCCGGAGCTGCGGAAGGACCTGCCGGTTGGCTGGGCGTTTGGGTCTGGCTGGCTGCCTGAGCGACAGGTGCCTGTGAGTTCGTATCGGTGAGGGTGGTTAAGGCATGGCATCTGCTCGCCAGAAACAAGAGGCTGGCGGCCATAGCGAGCAGCGTCACTCTCGCCATACGCGCCCAATCGCGCGACTGGCTGACATCTGCAACTTGAATGTTGGGTGATGAAACCGGATTGAATCGTGAGGTTGGCATGGTTACTCCTTACCCTGCCCTATTAGACACGACTTTGGCGCTTTAGTTGCAGCCATGTCATGGTCAGTTGCGCAGAATGAAAATTGGACATCAGGGTTTTCGTGCCATTCCCTGTGCCAATGTAGTCTCCGCATTGTGAATATGGCAAATCGCGACCGCCAGCGCGTCAGAGGCATCCGTCGGCTCTGGGGGTTCAGCCAAATGCAGCAGGCGGGTGACCATGAATTGCACCTGCGCTTTGTCGGCTCTGCCATACCCGCAGACAGCGGATTTGACGGAAAGTGGAGAGTACTCCGCGATTTCGACTTTACAGGTCGCCGCGGCCAATAGTGCGACACCGCGAACCTCGCCAAGCTTCAGCGCGGTTTGGGAATTGACGGCATGGAAAACTTCCTCGATCGCGACCACCTCGGGCTGGTGTTCGCCAATCAGATCCAACAGGCGTTGAAAGATGATGGTAAGGCGATGAGGAAGGCTATCGCGCTTCAAGAGGTGAATCGCTCCGTGGCACACCGAGTAGAGCTCACCCGCCCGATTGGTATCGACGACGCCGTATCCCGTCCATTCGGTACCGCAATCAATTCCCATGACCCGCATCGTGTAAGTTCCGATCCAAGCTCGATGTCGTCAGCGCGAAATGCCTTCCAGCGGAGATGAGGCGGTTGCATATAGTTTGCGGGGCATGCGGCCAGCGAGAAATGCCTGGCGCCCCGCTAGAACCGCGTGTTGCATGGCTTCTGCCATCAGCACGGGGTTGTCGGCGCCGGCGATGCCGGAGTTCATCAAGACAGCATCTGCACCCAGCTCCATTGCAAGCGCGGCATCGGAAGCGGTGCCCACTCCGGCGTCAACGATCAATGGAACTTCAGTGATCAGCTCGCGCAAAATCCGCAGTGAGGTGGAGTTTTGAATGCCAAGGCCGCTTCCGATGGGAGCTCCCAGGGGCATGACCGCGGCTGCGCCAGCATCAATTAAGCGCTTCGCAACCACAATGTCATCTGATGTATACGGCAAAACAGTAAAGCCTTCCTTCACCAATACACGGGTGGCTTCGATGGTTGCCAACACATCGGGATAGAGGGTGGCCAGGTCACCGATGACTTCAATTTTCACCCAGTCGGACAGGCCCACTTCTCTGCCCAGTCGAGCGGCTCGAATCGCTTCTTCCGCGGTGTAGCATCCGGCCGTATTTGGCAGCAAAAAATATCGCTGAGGATCAATGAAGTCCAGCAGACTTTCCTTGCTGCGATCCAGGTTCACACGGCGCACGGCAACGGTCACCATTTCCGCGCCGGAAGCTTCGATGGCTCGTTGGGTCTCCGCTCCGTCCTTGTATTTTCCAGTGCCGACGATGAGGCGCGACTGGAAGGCCTTTCCAGCGATGACAAGAGTGTCCATAGGCCTATTGTAGTGCGAGCCAGTTCTCCACACGTTTGCAGGCACAATACAGCGGGATCAATAGGAATGCCCGACAGTCGGCGTTCGATGAAAAGAACTGATTGCTCCCGGGAATTTCACAGGGTGAACTAAATTTTTTCTTGACACGCCGATATGCGCAGCCTAAACGTAGATGGAACTGATTCCAAAGCATATCTGGGGGCACCATGATCGATCGTCGAAAATTGCTTTTTACCGCACTGACTCCCATCCTTGCCGGATTCGTCTTGGTCGGCTCAACCTTCGCATCCTCCCGGAAAAACGAGCCCAGTTCCATTAGCGCCCGTTCGACGGATTCCGCTGCGTCCACAGACAAAACCACGTCCAGAAAGAAGAGTAAGAAGGCTGCTAAGGCGGCCAAAGAGGAAGCCAAGTCGGATACGAGCAAGGCCACAAAGAAAAGCAAGAAGTCCGCCAAGGCAGCGAAAGACGAAGCTGCGGCGGATACGCCCAAAGCAACCAAGGCAAGCAAGAAAACTGCCGAGTCGACAGCAGCAGAAACGCAACAGGAAGCCGCCAAAGCCCCTACGAAAGCCGAAAGCAAGAAAGCCGTTCCGGCAGAGGCGAAGTCGGCCGCTCCCGAGATGAAAGCAGCGCCAGCCGCCAGCACGCAACACGCAGCCTCCACGGGCAGAACCGAGGCTAAGCCGGCCCCAACCAACGCGTCTGTGTCGGCCAGCGAGATTGCGAGCGCGAAGGCCAAGGGACTGGTCTGGGTGAATACAGATTCGAAGGTGTACCACAAGGATGGACGCTATTACGGCGCCACCAAGCAGGGGAAGTTTATGACGGAAGCGGATGCGCAGAAAGCCGGATATAAAGCTGCAAAGAAATAAAAGCGCTACAGTTGTACGCCGAAAAACCAACGGCCCGATATCTCCTATGAGACATCGGGCCGCGGCCGGTGAGTGGTTAGATTGACCGGAGGCATCCCCGCAGGTGGGCCTCGACGATAGTGCTGATTGCCGTCAGGACTGGCGTAGGACGCCTAAGCCCCAGTCACCTCACGTGATTTGCTACAACAACCTTCAATATTTTTCATTCTCTGGATCGCCCTCCTTTCCCGTGTACGGATACTATGGCCCGAATCGAGAGCGCACGTCAAGGTGTGTCAGCCGCGCGCGTTCGAAAATAATTGATGCCCTTGAAAAAGTAGTGGATATCGAGCGATCCTTTTGATCTCGTGGATTATGAACAGTGCGAGAGACAGATATTCCATAAGACAACCTTGGGTGCCCGACGGTTACTTCCGTATACACATCGGGCGATAATTCCATCCACCGCGCCAATTTCCTGTTGCAATCAAGCTATGTACCCTTCTTTTGTTTTGAGAAGGGTAGAAATCGCACCACGACGATTCCTGAATCAGCTGGCGGACGTTTATGGCGCAACTTGTTGAACTCTTCGGCAACGACCTCACCGCGACCACGCCTGCTCTTCTGAGTGGGGACCTGCCGCAGCAACTGGATCGACTCCTGCTGACTTCCCATTCTGTCACTGAGCTCTATTCCCGCCTGGGAGAGTTCCTGTTGCAGACTGTGGCTGTCGACGGAATGTGGCTCGGCTCCCCGGACGAGAACGGCCAGGTACAGTACCACTATTTTGCGGGTGACCAAGTCGCCAAATTTCTCGGCACTGACGCCATCCTGATTGACGAGAACGCTGACAGCCCCCTGTCCCACGCCTGGCGAACCGGAATTCCTCAATTCGCTTCCGACTGGACAATGAAAGAGAATCATCTGCCGTGTGCATTTTGGCGCGAACGTGGACTTCGCTTCGGGTGGCGGTCCTCGTGCGCTATCCCAATCGCCGGAGAGTGCGGGAAACGCGACATTCTGATCCTTTATAGCAAGCGTCCCAAGTTCTTTGGCAGAGAATATATAAGACGATTTGTGCTGCAGTTGCACAGCTTGCTCGGCTTCGCATTGGAGCGACTGCGGCTGTTGGACGCCACGCAAAACAGCCAGCAAGCCCTCATGCTCTACAAAAGTGCGATGGATGTTTCTGCCCACGGAATTCTAATCGCGGCGGCAGAGGAAGATATGCCCATTTGTTATGTGAACCCCGCATTTCAACGCATCACCGGCTACAGTGCGGAGGAAGCGATTGGGAGGAACTGCCGCTTCCTGCAAGGGACAGACACGGCTCAGCCGCAGATGGAAACCATTCGCGAGGCCCTGAGTCAGGGAACATCGTGCACGGTGGAGGTTCGAAATTACCGTAAGAACGGCACCATGTTCTGGAACTCGATCAGCATTGCGCCTGTGCTGGATGCTGCGGGCCGGGCGACGCATTTCATCGGCATCCAGAGAGACATCACAGATCTAAAAGTTCTTTTAAGCGAGAGTATCCACTCCAATGCGCTATATCACGCCTTGATGGGCACCGCTGAACTGGTGATTGGCGCGCAATCGGAGCCAGAATTGCTGGACCGGCTCTGCCATCTGCTGGTCGACAGCCAATTGTTTTCGCAGGTCTGGATTGGGCGTCCCAACTTAGACGGCGACGTGCAAATCGAATCCCTCTGCAACGCCTCCGGCGAATCGAACGATATCTCGTACCTGCCCAATGTGATCAGCGGTGACGAGGCCACAAACCTGACTGTGCGGGCGTGGCGGCTTCGCCAACTGCAGTTTACGAACGACCGCAGAGCGGGCATCACCGGCGGACTCAGCCGGGACTCTGAGCGGAGTGATCTGCCATCTCCCACAGCGATAGTTCCTCTCTTTCGCGGCGGTGAGATCTGGGCTCTTTTGAGTTTGCAAGGGAATGAACCCGACGTTTTTAATCCCGAACTATTGAAATTGATGGAACGGATTGGTCGGCTTGCCGGGCACGGGCTCGACGCTCTCGATCTTCGCCACACCTTGGAAGAAGAACGCAAATATCAATCATGGCTAGCGCGGCACGATCCCTTGACAGACCTGTTGAATCGCCGCGGGTTGACGGAGCGCATAGAGGAGGCGATTGCCCGCTCGGACCGGCAGAATCAATCGATGGCAGTCGCATTGATCGGCCTGAATGGATTCCGAGTGCTCAACGAATTACATGGCCATCCGGCATGCGATCTATTGTTGCGGACGGTTGCCGACCGGCTGCGGACATCTTTGAGGCCAGGCGATGTGGCGGGAAGATTGGGTGGAGACGAGTTCGTATTGATTTTAGAAAACGTCGACGAGGAAAGGCTTGCCGCCCTGCTCCCCGAAGTTCAGACGGCCGTGGAAGGTCCAATCCAGCTCGAGAGTGGGAGGACGGCCACGATTCACACCAGCATTGGGGTCACAATCTATCCGCAAGACCGTTGCACGCCGGAGCATCTGTTGCGCCACGCCGACCGAGCGATCTGCGCTTTCAAGGAAGCCAGCGGAACCGCGACCTCCCAGTGGATGATCTATCAACCGGAGGTGGACGCTCAAAAGCATATTCGCCAGACAACCGTGCTGGCGCTGTTTCACGGCGGAAACCTCCGCGTGCATTATCAACCTTTGGTAAATTTGCTGACGGGCAAGGTAACAGGAGTCGAAGCCCTGGCGCGATTGGTCGACAAAGACGGCAGAATCCTCCCGCCGGCCGAATTTCTGGAGCACTTCGGCACCGCCGAGCTCACCAGTCTGACTACGCGGGTGCTGGCACAATGCGTCCAGGATCTGGATCGTTTGGACAAGGCAGGCTGGCATCTCAGCGTCGGAATCAATCTGGAGCCAATGATCTTAAATGACTCGAAAAGCGTACTCGATCTATGCCAACAGATTGAAAGAAGCGGCCTGGCCGCGAATCGCATCGTTCTGGAACTGCTGGAGCACACGGACACGCTGTCCATGAACGTCGCCCAGGGGACGCTGCGCGATCTGAAAGCTAGCGGCGCCAAGATCGCATTGGACGACGTGGGAACGGCCTACTCTTCTTTGTTGCGAATGAAGGAGTTTCCGGTTGACATCGTCAAGCTGGATCGCAGTTTTCTGGCTGGGCTGGATCGCCAGCCAAAGGAACTGAGATTCCTAATGAATCTGGTGAATCTGGCTCGCTCTCTAGGTTTTGAGCTGGTTGCCGAAGGCGTCGAGAACGACGCGTCCTGCGATGCGCTGGCAGCCATGGGTGTCACCTATGCTCAAGGCTATGCAATAGCAATGCCGATGGCTCTGGAGGACTTGGAGAATTGGCTTCAAGGTCACAGACCTGTTCCCTGGACTCGACCGCGGACGGTGCTTGGAGTTGTTGCGCTGCAATTGATCGGCCTCGATGCGACCGCGCGAATCCTGCCGCAGCGCCCCGACTTTCTGGAGTACATGCGGGACAGCGATTCCAATCGAGAGTGCGAGATCGGGCGCTACATGAATGCCCTGGGACCACAGTGCGCCGAGGCCATCACTGCACATGGAGCATTCCACGCCACTTTATCGCTGCACGCGCGGCAATCGAGTGGGATTGTCAAACCTTCCGATTTCCAGGCAGCGCGCGTCTCCTATGAAGAAGCCCTCTTCCGCACTGTGCTCGACGCATCCTCGACACAGAAATAGCTCTTACGTTTGAGCAATTGCTTACACTGATCTGGATGACAAATTCATCGCAGACTGCCTCCGACGAAGCATGGTTGCGCGCCGCACTCGCGCAGGCTGAAGATGCCGAGGCCGCCGGCGAGGTGCCGATCGGGGCTGTGATCCTGGGGCCGGACAGGACCGCGATCGCCCAGGGACAAAATCGAGTCATCCGCGACCATGATCCGACGGCGCATGCAGAAATTGTCGCACTGCGTGCCGCGGGACTGGCCCTGAAAAATTACCGTCTGGAACAATGCACGCTGTATGTCACGCTGGAACCCTGCTCGATGTGCGCTGGGGCGATGATTCACGCGCGAATCGGCCGGCTGGTGTTTGGAGCCTTCGATCCCAAGGCTGGCGCCGCAGGGAGCGTTCTAAGCGTGCTGAATCACCCGCAACTCAATCATCAAATGGAGGTCATCGGCGGCATCCTTGCAGACGAGTGCGGCGACCGGTTGCGGCGATTTTTTCAGTCTCGACGATAAGGTCGTTTGAGTCATCGGCGACGTGCATGGCATGGACGTGAGGCCGACCTGGCGATCAATGCATCGCGCTAAGATTCGCCTGCGCCTGAGGCACCAGGCTTTCATACGCAGGCGGAACATTAGATAGGAAAGCTTGAAACGCGGTGCGGGCGCAGGGAATATCGTGCGTTTCGGCACACGCCATACCCAGGTTGTACTGAGCCAGAGGCACGATACTTTGCATGGCCGGGGGCGCTTTGACGAGAAAGGATTGGAACGCCGTGCGCGCGCACGCAGCATCCTGCAATCGCGCGCACGCCACGCCGAGGTAGTATTCCGCCTGCGGCATCATGGCCTGATACTGCGGCGACCTGTTAGCAACAAAAGCCTGCAGCGAGGAGCGGGCGCAGGGTATGTCTTTCGTTTCGGCGCACGCCATGCCGAGCTCGTACTCAGCCTGGGGCACTTGATCTTGATACTCTGCCGACGCCTTGGCAAGAAATGTTTTGAAAGCGCTCACAACGCAGGGAAAATCCCGCGTCTGCGCGCAATACAGGCCGAGATTGTACTGTGCCTCCATATTGAGCGGATCGAGTTGTAACGCACGATCGAAGTCCGCGCGGGCAGCAGGAAGATTGTGGCGACTGATTTCGATGGTGCCGAGCCCATTGTAGGCTGGAGCGTTCGGCTGGATCGCGTTCACGCGCCGAAAGATCTCTTCGGCCTTATCCAGTTGACCGTCCTGGCGCAAAGCACTCGCCAGATTTGCCTGTCGTTCCAAATTGAGCGGATCCATGTTGACGCCCTGCTGCAGAAACAGGATCGCCTGCTTGGTATTTCCCTGGTGCATGTAAAGCGTTCCCAGCAGAGAAAAGATGACGCCATTGCGGACGCCGTGGTGTAACGCCGAGAGACACGTCTGCATCGCCAAATCATTCTGACCCGTCTGGCGATATTGCTCGGCCAAGGTGGAGTAGAGGTACGGATTGGTCGGGTCCTGCGCAATCGCTTGCTGCAACATTGCGCTCTTGCGAGCTGGAGAAAATTTGGCGCCCCCCGGTCCCGTAACCTCTTCGAATATCTTGAGTACGCCAATGCGATCCTTTGGGTCCGCGCCCTTTCCGTTCAGTTCAACATTGCTGTCGGACGATCCGCCGACATATCCCAACGACCGCAATTGAGCGATCGTCTTTTGATCCATCGGCTGCGTCACAACAGTTTCCGTATTTTGGCTGCCCAGCCCGCTGAGAAGTTTCAGCTGTGCTTCCAACTCGCGAAATTCTTTTGGCTGCGCGGCAATGACGTTGTTTAACTCGCCAGGATCTTTGTCGAGATCGTATAGCTCCGGTTTGGGCGCGCGAATATACATCCAGTGGGGCGTGTGAATGCCGCGCAGCTCTGCCCAGCCCATGTTGATTTTTGGATACAGCGTTTCTTCGTAGGAGTACGTTGTCGGCACCGCCCTACGGGAAAAAGCGGGCACCATGCTGGTCCCTTGAATCGCGGAAGCAGTC
>JAJYBW010000001.1:10316-33349 GCA_021778815.1 Acidobacteriota bacterium
CTCCGAGCAGCTCCAGCACTGTCGGCAGCGCATCGATTTCGCGCGCCTGCTGCTGCACTCGAATGCCGGCAGGAACGCCCGGACCGTCCATGATCCACGCGATGCGCACGGTGGAGTCGTACAGGAATATCCCGTGGCCATCTTCCCCGTGCTGCCCTAATCCTTCGCCGTGGTCTGAAACCAGCAGGATCAACGTCTTTCCCGCAGGAGATTTCTTACGAACCTCATCCATGAACCGACCCAACTGCTGATCCTCGAAAGCAATCTCCGCGTCGTACAGGTCGTTTGGATATTGGCGGCGAAATTGTGCCGGTGGATTGTAGGGCTGGTGGGCGTCGTATAGATGCAGCCAGACAAAAAACGGCTTGCCGGATTGCTGATTGAGCCAGTGGATCGCGTGATCCACGGTCACGTTCGCCGGTCGCGCGGCCGCTAACTCCCCGGTGTTCTTGTCGACGATCTCTGGAATCTGATCGTCATACGTGGCAAATCCCTGACCGAAGCCAAATTGCCGGTTCAAAACCGCAGCGCTGATAAAACCGGCTGTATCCCAACCGGATCGCTGCAATGTGGTTGCGAGAGTCACCGATGAGGGCTGCAGTGCAAATCCGCCGGTATCGCGAACATGGTGCATATTCGGGTTTTCGCCGGTGAAGATGCTAGCGTGCGAAGGGCCGGTCAAGGGCGTTTGAGTCACCGCTCTTTCAAACAAAACTCCATCGTGCGCCAGCCCGTCGATCACCGGAGTTTTAATTTTGGTATCGCCGTAGCAATGCAGGTGGTCTGGTCGCACCGTATCCAGCGTGATCAGAACTACGTTCACGGATTGCGGATTTACCGTGGAATTTGCAACCTGCGGAGTGGAAACCTGCTGCGTCTCGGCACCGGAAGAGGACCGTGACGAAAACCTACATCCCGCTAGCATCAACAACGCGAGCGAACCGGCGCCAAGGATTGCAGCAATCCCAGCGTGCAACTGCTTCGAGGAAGGTTTTCTCACGGCCAACCAACGTATGATACCGAAGATGCTCCTCGAATGCCCTGCCTTTAGTTCTTCACGCGTACCAAAGGCGTGACCGACATGCCCGGCCGCAGCAGACGATCGCTATCCTCCTGAGGATTGGTCAGGTCCAGGCGAACTGGAATACGCTGAACTACCTTCACATAATTACCTGTCGCATTTTCCGGCGGAAACAAGCTCAACATCGATCCCGTTGCCCCACCAATCTGCGTGACTTTGGCATGGTAGGTATGGCCGCCATACGCGTCGACGGTAAACGTTGCGGCTTGACCAATGCGCATGTGGTCAAGCTGCGTTTCCTTAAAGTTTGCGGTCACCCAGATGTTGGAGAGCGGAATCAAAGTCATGAGCGTCTGACCGGAGCTGACGTTCTGACCCACCTGCACGGTCTTCTTGTTCACGATGCCGGAGTCTGGCGCAATAATTTTTGTGTAGCTAAGATTCAGGCGATCCGTTTCCAGTTCTGCTTCGGCTGCCTGAACCTGGGCTGCGGCCGCGTCGGCTTTGGCTCGCTGCGCGGCAATCTGCTTGGGACCGGTCTGCGCAGAGTTATAGTCGGCGCGGGCTGCCGCGAGTTTGTCATTGGAAACACGCACCTGATCGCGAGCGCCCTGCAGATTCGCCTCCGCTGCGGCCACCTGTGCTTTGGCGCTGGCAGCCGTAGCGACAACGGCATCATACTGCTGCTTGGATACGACATCGCGCTGCACCAACGGGGTATATCGCTGCAGATCGAGTTGAGCCTTGGTGTTGTTCGCCTGGGCCGAAAGCAATTGCGCTTGTGCCGCGTCCAACTGCTTCTCCGCCCCCGCAATCGTGGACAACGCGACTTGCACCCCGGCTGCGGCCGAGCTCAGCGTAGCTCCGGTCGAAGTGGTAGTGATGGGTACAGTCGCCAGCGCAGCTTCATAATTGGCCTTGGCGGTAGCCAGGGCCGCCTCGCCCTGATCGAGCGCCGCCTGCGCATCCCGCGGGTCGATTTCTACCAGCACCTGGCCCTGCTCCACCCGCTGGTTATCCTGAACGTTCACCTTGGAAACATATCCCTTGATTCGGGCGCTGACCTGCACCAGATTGCCATCGATCTGCGCATCATCCGTGCTCTCGTAATAGGTGGAATGCCACCAGTACAGTGCAACCCCAATCAGCACCAGAACGACGGCTCCAATAATAAAAAAGCGCTTCCGCGAACGCGGCACCTCATGATGCAGCTCAGTGTCGTCCGGCGACGCATCCTTTTGATTGTCGTTTCCGGGCGAGCGCGGGTCGTTTTGCGCGGAAGAGCGATCGCCTGTCCGCTGATTCTCTTCCGATCGACCGTTGGCCGAGTCGGCTTGCATGGTTCCTTCGGGTCTCGATTCCGCCACGATTATTGTCCTCCAAGATAAGTCTTGTACTGGGTGCGTGCAAGGCCTACGGCGCGCGCTAATGAAAGCTTCGATACATTCAACTGGTACAGGCTGCTGACATACCGGTCGTTGGCCTGGGCTACGGATGATTGCGCCTGCGATACCGCCAGATTGTCGGAAACTCCGGCCTGGAAGCGGTCTTGCGCTTCCTTCAGCGCCTCGCTTGCCAGGTCGACATTACTCTTCGCCACGCTGACCAGCTGCTCCGAGGATTGGATGTCCAGAATGGCATCCTTCACGTCGGCCCGGATCTGACCCTGCAGGTTGTTCAGCTGGGCGCGAGCCTGCTCCAACTGGGCATCGGCAATCCGCGCATCACCCCTCAGTTTGCCCTCCTGAAAAATGGGTCCGCTCAGCTTGCCGGTGGCATTCAGAGTGGCGTAGGAGTTGCCCGGATTGACGCCAATTTCTCCATAGTCGACTTCTGCGGAGAGCGCCGGATACCGCTCCGCATGTGCCGCGGACAGTGTCTTCTCGGCAGCCTTCACCTGCTGCTGAGCCGCCTCCAGGTCACTGCGATTCTTCAAGGCTTCGGCCATCGCGGATTCCATGGTGGGAGCATTGAACTCGGCAAAAGGAACCTGGTCCGTCAGCTCGAATTTCTGGTCGAGCGGCAGTCCAATAACGCGCGCCAGTGCAATCTCATCCTTTTGATACTGATCGGTGGCGGCGATCAAGGACTGTTCCTGCGTCTGATAGTCCACGCGCGCGCGCAGTTCGTCCAGCCGCGGCGACACTCCGCTGCGGTGGTTCTGAATGGCCTGGTCCAGCGAGACCTTGGAAGTTTGCACCTGGGCTTCCAGAGACGAAATCCGCGCCGCGTCCGCCAGACACAACAAATATGCATTCCCTACCGTGAGAACGACCAAGTCCTGAGAATCCTTGGCGGAAAGTTTGCTCGACTCGAAATTATGTTTCGACGCCAGGTAACTTTGCAGTGAAGAAACATTTAGCAGAGTTTGATTCAGTGTGGCGCGAAAATCTGTGTACCCAAAGGGTCCGATCACAGCGGGAAATCCAGGAATTCGCAATCCTTCCGCCTGCAGGTTCACCTGCGACACCGCCGCCTGGGCGGTACCCGTCAGGTTCGGCAGTAGGGCCTGAAGCTGCTGCAGCTTCGCTCCGCCTTCAGACTTGACATGAGTCTCTTGCAGAATCGCACCCAGATTGTTCTTCAGGCCCATCTGTACGGCAAGGTCAAGCGATAACGGCAATATTCCGGGGGTGACTTTCTGCTGCACGGCGCTGCCCCGATAAGAATCGGAGATGGTTTGCGCCTGCGCACGAGGTTGGGCGATGCCCACGGCAATCCCCACAAAAAAAAGGAATCGCAGACAGCCGCAGCGTACTTTAAAAACTCTTTTTGGCATTTCTTTCATCAGACGGTTTGCGTACGGAGCAGTATTGCCGTGTTGTAGGTGCTAGAGAATAGATGACGAAACGGATCGAAGAGTGCAATTTCTTTCCCTTCATCCGCATCTTTTTTTGTCGCCGGTTGAATTGCTGGGCACGCCATGGTTCAGCGGCCGGTTGTACACCGTTGTTCCCTGCCTTAGGATACCGGATTGGAGTTCTATCAGATAGATTTACATGGCCGCCATCACCGCCTGATAGCCTCGAGCGGATGGATTTGAGACACTGGAAGGGTCGATGTTGCCCGCCAGAGAAATACCGAACCGGAACAAGAGCACGAACGCATGGCACTGAAAAGCAGCCGCCAAACTCCGCTCACGACCAAGCACTACTTCAACCGGGACGAATCCTGGATGGATTTCAACCGGCGCGTGCTGGAAGAAGCTCAGGATGACTCCAATCCGCTGCTGGAACGGGTGAAATTTCTCGCCATCACGGCCAGCAACCTGGACGAGTTTTTTGAGGTTCGCGTCGCCGGAATTCTGCAGCGCATTGAAGACGGCTACAACGAACCTGGCCCGGACCTGATGACACCGCAGCAGACCTTGGATTCGCTGGCGCAGAAAACGCATGCCTTTGTGGCCGACCAATACATGTGCTGGAACTACCAGCTATTGCCGGCCCTCGCCAAGTCCGGAATCCGCATGCGCCCGTGGAAAGATCTGACCGAGGACCAGCGTAAGTTTGCGATCGCCTTCTATCAAAGTGAAGTGGACCCGCTGCTGACTCCAATCACCATCGACCCGGCTCATCCGTTTCCTCATGTGCTGAACAAGGCGCTTTGCCTGGCATTATTGCTGCATCGCAAGCGCAAATCGGCGTCCACTCAAGTGCTGGGGGTGGTGACAGTCCCGCGCGCATTGCCGCGGCTGGTGGCGCTACCGTCGGCTCCGGGGTGCTTTGATTACATCTTCTTGCATGAACTGATCGAATCTCAGGCTGCGGCGATGTATCGCGGGTACGAATTTTTATCACGTGCAGCCTTTCGCGTCACCCGCAACAGCAATCTTTACCTGCAGGAGGAAGAGGCGCGCAGTCTGCTGGAAAGCGTGCGCTCCGAACTGCACAATCGCCGTAAGGGAGATGCTGTCCGGCTGGAGATTGCCAGCGATGCGGCGCCTGAAATCGTAGAGGAATTACGGACGAATTTTGAGTTGGATGAGTTCCAGATTTTTTATACGGACGGACCAGTCAATCTCTCCCGCCTGATGAACCTGCATTCCAAAACAGATAAGCCGGAGCTGAAATATCCTCCGTTCGTGCCGCGCGGGCTGCGGTTGCATCGCGAATCGGCGAACCTGTTTGCGGAGATTCGCCGACATGACGTTCTGCTCCACCATCCCTACGATTCCTACAATGCCGTGGTCGAATTTATCCGAGCAGCAGCGGAAGACCCTGCCGTGCTTTCTATTAAGCAGACCCTCTATCGCACCAGCGCCAATTCGCCTATTTTCCAGGCCCTGCGTGAAGCCGCCCAGACCAAAGAAGTGACCGTGGTGGTGGAATTGATGGCACGCTTCGATGAGGCTTCGAACATACGCTGGGCGCACGACCTGGAGGATGCGGGAGTTCAGGTGTTTTATGGCACCGTTGGCTTGAAAACACATTGCAAGCTGGCATTGCTGGTCCGGCGTGACCCAGAAGACGGCGTCGTACGACAATATGCCCACCTGGGGACCGGCAATTACAACGTGGAGACGGCGTTGTTCTACACCGACCTGAGCCTGCTGACGGCGAATCCGACCCTGACCAATGCAGTGCACAATGTTTTTAATTACCTGACGGCACACTCTGAATCGGACGACTACGCCCCGCTGCTGGTGGCGCCCCTAAATCTGGCGGAGGGCTTTGCCCAGCGCATTCATCGCGAGGCGAAACATGCGGCCGAAGGCAAACCAGCTCATATCATTGCCAAGATGAACTCGCTGCTGGAACAGGGCGTAATCGATGCCCTGTATGCTGCCTCGCAGGCTGGAGTGTCGATCGACTTGATCGTGCGAGGCATTTGCGCATTGCGGCCGGGGGTACAAGGCCTGAGCGAAAATATTCGTGTGCGCTCCATTGTGGGTCGGTTCCTGGAGCATAGCCGCATTTTTTATTTTTTGAATGGCGGCGACGCCGAGATCTATGCGGGAAGCGCCGACTGGATGCCCCGAAATCTGTTCGAGAGATGCGAAGTCGTGTTTCCGGTGCTCGATCCGCAACTGCGCCAGCGCATTCGCGACGAAATTCTGAGAGCCTATCTCGCCGATACTGCAGAATCCAGGTTTCTGATGCCATCCGGTGAGTACGTTCGAACCAAAGACCAGCCGGGAAGAACGGGACCTCTCTTCCACGCGCAGGAATTCCTCATCCGGCTGGCCGAGGATAGGGCCAGCGTTCGAGATATTCCGCCGGAACCAGTCTCGATCGCCAATGCCCCAGGCTCAATTGCCGCGTTTCATTCCCTGGAACCGACCACTCCACAGGTCATGCCTGCAGCAGGTGAACTGAAATCGAAAAGCAAAGTCTCGCCGAGCGAAAAAAAGTCCCGGACCGTCAAGCGCACGCGCGAACGGAAAAAAGCGCCCCCTTCCGAATGAACTTCAACATCTTTTTGGAAATGAATTCGCTCGTATTAGAAACGCAACGGCTCGATTATGCGTCGAATACACGTAGAGCGGTTCAGCATCGCAGGGCAGCCGCAAGCTTTTCTCCTTCCGTGAAGAATTGACATGTCAGCCAGCCCATCGACCAGCGCTCCTACGATTCGAAACGCCGAGATGGACCAAGCCCTGGGTGCATTCCCGGCACGGCGCCTGTGGGTCTGGTGGCACTTGCTGAGTCTGGACGCGCCAACGGTCGCAGTCGTCTGGTGTTGGTATTTCGCTGCAGCTTTCGGCGTGAGCCTTCCACCGACGGCTCTGGTTACGCTGGCGCTGGGAACATGGTGCGTTTACGTCGCGGATCGCCTGCTCGACGGTTGGCGCTCGGTCGATATGACAGATCTGCGCGACCGGCATTGGTTTTACCTGCGGCACCGCAAGCCGTTTGTGATTGCGTGGATTGCAGCCACCATACCGTTGGCCTACCTGGTTATGTTTCGCGTGCAGCCTGCGGTGCGGACCGGCGACATTGTTTTGTGTCTGATTGGCATCGGGTATTTTCTACTGATCCATCATCGTTCCGAGGATGATCGCTTCTCTAAGGAATTATTTGTTGGATTTCTTTTTTCGATCGCAACCGCGGTGCCAACCTGGACACGTCTTCACGAAGGACGGGGGTTGTTGCTGACGGGAATCTTTACATTTGGAGCGGCTTGCTGGCTCAATTGCGTTGCGATTCAAACATGGGAAGATGCGGAGGCGAGGCGCGAAGGGGTGCAGAATCATTTTACGGCGGCTCGAACGCGTGAACTGCGCGTTCAATCAAATCGAGTGCATCACCGCGCACTGACAGATTTCCTGGGCAATCATTTGACGGTTTTCGCCCTCGTCATTGGGATGCTGGCTCTTTCGCTCACCTGCCTCCCCGCCGGAAGAGCGATTTGGCCACTCTTTATCGCGGTCGCCGCTAGCTCCCTGGTGTTTCTCGCGCTGATTCACCGCACTGTCCGCTTCAGCGCATTGTCGCTCCGCATCCTCGCTGACGGAGCCTTGCTGACGCCCTTACTATTCTTGCTTCACTTGCGTTAGCTGCGCTTTCCTTCACTGCAAACCGATGAATACTGACACGCCGAATTTCGATTCCCTTGCCCGCGCCTATCGATGGTTGGAATATTTCAGCTTTGGGCATATGTTGGAGCGCTGCCGATTCCACTTCTTGAAGCGATGTTTGCACGCTCGTCATGCTCTGGTGCTTGGCGACGGAGACGGACGCTTTACCGCGCGCTTGCTGGCATTGAATCCCACGGTGACGATAGATGCTGTCGATGCGAGTCCGGCGATGCTGGCCATCTTGCGCAAGCGTGCGCGACAAAGTTCACGGGAAGCTGACGCGCGACTTTCAACAACCGAGGCCGATATTCGCCGATTCACCCCGCCGGGCCATGATTACGATCTTGTCATTTCGCACTTTTTTCTCGATTGCCTGACGGACGACGATCTGACGACGCTGATCGCCCGGCTTTCTCCGCGTATGACGAAGGATGCGATTTGGCTGGTGTCGGAATTTTGCGTGCCTGAAGAAGGTTGGCGGCGGCTCGGGGCGCGGATGGTAATTCGCAGCCTGTATTTTGCGTTCGCGATTCTGACTCGATTACGTGTTCGCCGGATCCCCAACTATACCCAGGCCTTCCATCACAAGGGATTCCATCCGGTCGACAAAGCGTCATACCTGGGTGGAATGCTAGTCGCCGAGGTGTGGAAACGACGGTCGCACCAGTATTCTTGATCGCTTACCAGTTCTCGCTGCTACAATTTCGCATGTTCCAAAGGCCGGCTTCCACGGCATCCGTATGCGACGCATTTGCGCTTTCAGCATCCAAACCTATAGTGTCGCCAGAACATCCAGTCGATCCAAATGGCGGACCGTGAGCTTTGAGGTCCCCATCCCAACTGGATCGGCGCCACAGAAATTGCAGCGTTAGGAAGGTTTATGAATTTGTATTTATTGCGTCACGGTAGCGCGGGTCAACGAAAAATGAACCCCGTCCTCGACCACAAGCGGCCACTCGATAAAGAAGGAAAGCAGCAGTGCATTCTGTTGGGCCGCGCTCTGAATTCGATGAAGATCCAGTTTGATTCTGTGATTTCCAGTCCATTGAAGCGGGCGCTGCAGACCGCCACCCTGGTGGGGACGGAAACCGGCTACGAAAAGAAAATTCAGCTGTCGCAAGCGATGGCGCCGGAAGGAACATGGAGCGATTTTCAGCGGCTCCTCGACAGTGTGATGGACCAGGAGGAGGTGCTTCTGGTGGGTCACAATCCAAATCTACCGATGTATCTGAATCGCCTGGTATCTCCGTCAGCGACCAGCCCTATTGCTCGAGTTCGCAAAGGCGCGATTGCCGCGCTGACAGTGCAGCGCGGATCAACCAGGTTGCAATGGCTGCTGGATCCTCGACTGCTGCGAGCGATTCAATCCAAAGACACCAAGAGATCGCGGGCAAAAACCTCGCGAAAATAATCGGCCTCTTTCCGCAAAGCCCAGAGTTCCAAATCTGCCCCTTTTCGCCCGGGGATCAGCGTGATGGTGACTTTCCTGGGAGTCACGCGGGTGCGAAAACGCACCGCCGAAGTAGACTGGTTCTGGTGTAACGCGACCGCCATCCGCAGCAACATCGCCGCCTGCTTCACACTCACATGCTGTTCGACCGGTATGTAGCGCAGCACCCTGTCGCCGGGCGCGGGCCTGGATTTACCCAGATAACGCGCAACGGCAGAGACGATGAGTCGCTGCTCCGGCGTGAATCCATACAGTTCCGAATTGGCGATGATGTATTGCGTGTGTCGGTGGTGGCCCTGGTAATTCATGAATTTGCCAACCGAGTGCATCATCGCCGCCGCTTGCAGCCACAGCTTATAGTCCGGCGACAAGTGATGGACACTCTTCAAATCATCAAACAATTGCGTTGCATCGCGAACCAGCGGCTCCTGCCGCTTGGGATCAATTCCGTAATGTCTGCACAACTCCAGCACGCTGGCCCAGCGTTCTTCTTCAAAGTGCTGATGGGCAGACGTGCGGGTGTCGCCTTCAGCCAGCATCAGCGCCAGGATGCCGTCGCGCAGACCCATGGGAGAGTAGCGAAAGCCTTGTAGACGAAAACGTTCCAACAGATCCGCGTATACGAACGCGCCCGCCACGATGATTTCCGACCGCCTGGGCCCGATGCCGCGGATAACGCTGCGTTGCGAAAATGACATTCGTCTTAGCTTATCGGCCAGCTTGCGAACCACAGTTGTGGGGGTACGATCCCACGCTCGGACGCCCGGTTTTGCGTCAGGCTTGAAGCCGGACTTGGTCGCAGCACGCGCGGCCGCCGCCAGTGCCGCTGCTGTCCCGGAGGTTGCAAACACGCTAACACGTTCGCATCCAATCTGTTGTTCCGCGCGTTGCAGTTCTCGCCGGATCCACCCTTGCATGCGCGCGATCTCTTCCGTGGTCGGCGGATCATGGCGAAGAAACTCCCGGGTCAAGCGGACAGCGCCCAGCGGCAGGCTGACGATCTGGCGAATCGCACTGTGTTCGGAATAGGTGATTTCACAACTGCCGCCGCCCAGGTCGACCAGCAAGCAGCGCCCGCGTGCAGCAGGTTCGTTGGAGACAACGCCCAAGTGGATGAGGCGGCCTTCTTCCAGACCGGAAATAATCTCGACTTTCCATCCGGTAGCGGAATGCACCCAGGCAAGGAACGCCTGCTGATTGCGTGCATCGCGGATCGCGCTCGTCGCCACAACTCGAACCTTGTCGACAGCGTGGGCCTGGACTGCGCGATGAAATCTGCGTAGCGCGCGGATCGTAGTCGCCATAGACTCCGGAGAAACTACGGCGCTCTCAAACACGCTTTCACCCAACCGCGTAATTTCACGATCTTCATGCAACGTCTTCAGGCGGTGATTGTGAACGGCGGCAATTTTGAGGCGAACAGAATTCGATCCAATGTCGACTGCCGCATACGTCGTCATGTCCTGCGCTCGAACGGTACCCACATTGGCAGAATGCCACGAATCAAGGAAAATGTATCGGAGATTGGACTGCTATTCTAAGTTTGCTTCTCCATATGCGGATGCAACCCTCCAATTCTTCCCATCAACCTTCGCTCACCGGAGTTAAGGGGACCGATTCCACGCCCCCATTTCCTCTTTCCCGTCGCGCCGAGTGGGTGCTGATCGTAGCCGTCTTTCTGGCTGTATATTTTGCAGCGCTATTCACGCCTTCACTGCTGGACGATGCCGATGCCACCCACGCGCAGGCGGCGCAGCACATGGCGTTGACGGGACACATCGTCACGTTGATGGTGGATGGAATCCGCTACCTGGAAAAACCACCGCTGCCTTACTGGCTGGTCGCGATCGACTTCAAGCTTTTCGGCTTCAATGCCTTCTCGACCCATTTACCGGAGGCGCTGGCGGTTCTTGGCTGTGCTATTTTGGCGCTGTTATGGGGCCGCCGCGCCTATTCTGAGCGAGCCGCGTTCTATGCTGCGCTGGCGTTTCTTACTTCGATCGGGACATTCCTATTCACCCGCTACTTCATTCCAGAGTCGATTCTGACGCTGCTGATTGCCTTGGGACTGTACTTGTTCCTGACAGGGCTGGAAGATCGTCAGCCATCGCGCATCTATTGCACCTACGTTTTGCTGGCGCTGGCTATGCTGGCGAAGGGATTGATCGCGCCTGTGTTCTTTCTGGGCGGCGTGATTCCGTATCTTTTGCTGACAGGACAGTGGCGTCGGTGGCGAGAACTTCATCTGTTCACCGGAACTCTGCTATTCCTGCTGGTGGCCGCTCCGTGGCACATCCTTGCCGGACTGCATAACCCAGATCAAGGCCATCCCATCGGCAACATTCCATCGCCGGGCAACGTGCACGGATTTTTTTATTTCTACTTCATCAACGAACATGTTTTACGCTTCCTCGGCAAGCGCTACCCGCACGACTATAACAAACTCCCTGGCTATCTTTTTTGGGGCCTGCACCTGGTGTGGCTGTTTCCATGGAGTCTCTACTGGCCGGCAACGTTGTACGAAACATGGCATAAACACCGCCACTCCGGACGCCGCTTCAGTTGGCAAGTCTGGAGACATCTGGAGTTCCGTGGAAACACTTCGCTGTTGTTGGCGCTCTATGCCGGTTTTATTCTGCTGTTTTTCTCACTCTCGACCAACCAGGAGTACTACACCTATCCGGCATACTTCCCTCTTCTCTTACTGACGGCCGCGGGTTTGGCGAGTCTGGAAATGGATGCGATGACCGCACCGGCAACCGGCCGATCCGCGGTGATGCGCTGGCTGGAGGGGGCGCAGGCGTTATTCGCAGTGGTTGGCGCTGGCGCGGCGGCCATGCTGGTTTACGGATTATGGGCCTCACGCCATTTGCCGTACGTCGCCGATATTGGAACCTTGCTGGCTCACCGCGACGTTGGCGGCTACTCGCTGTCGATGTCGCACTTTATGGATCTAACCGGGCCTTCGTTTGCGGCATTGCGCCTGCCGGCGATCCTGGCTGCTGTGACGTTGCTGGTTGGACCGACTCTGGCGTGGCGAATGCGCGTGCGTCGCCAACATTTGAGCGCTACTTTCACCACTGCGATGACAGCGGCGATGTTTCTGGTCGCAGCTCACATTGCGTTTGTTCGCTTTCAGCCAATGCTTTCTTCGCAGGCAATGGCCAATACGATCAATGACATCTCCAGCCCGCAAGACACCCTTGTTCTGTATGGCGATCAATCGTACGGATCGTCCATCATTTTCTACACTCAACGGCGCGCGTATGTGGTGAATGGCTGCGATACGACCCTGCTATGGGGTTCGGATTATCCTGATGCCCCGCATGTTTGCCTGGATGACACACAGTTGCTGGCGATGTGGGGCAACGGACCGCGTACATTCCTGTTCGTTCCTCCCGATTACCGGCAGCACGTGGAAGCATTGCTGAAGAATCGCTCGTACCTGGTGCAGGAGCTTTCTGACAAGGAATTGCTGACAGATCGCCCCTTGAACAGATAATGGCTGCGGCAACCGGACGCTTCGGCCTACAATACAGGGTTGCACCGTCTGCAGTTTTTGCACTACCCCTGGAGAGCCCCATGACGAAGATGATCGCCATTGACCATGCTGCTTCCGCAAACATGTCCGTCGGCACGCACCGCACGGCTGAATTGCGGAGGGTTTCTGTCACGCTGCGAAGGTTTGCCTGGTTTGTCCTGGTGTACAACGTCATCGTGATCCTGTGGGGAGGGGTGGTGCGGGCCACCGGGTCCGGCGCAGGTTGCGGCGATCAATGGCCACTGTGCGATGGTTCTGCCATTCCACAGTCACCGCAATTTCACACCCTGGTCGAATTTACACATCGCTTGATGAGTGGCGGCGCGTTGATCCTGATTCTGGCTTTGCTCGTGTGGACCTGGCGGACGACGGGCAAAGGACATCTGGCCCGTTGGACTTCTGCCATTGGGTTATTGCTGGTGTTGAATGAAGCATTTCTCGGCGCGCTGCTGGTCACCGTGGCCGCGCACAGCGCCTCCGTTGCAACTGGCGTTATCCTTTTTTCCTGTCACTTGACCAACACTCTGCTACTGGTCGCAACGCTCACATTGACAGCTGAGTTTCTTTCCAATCCCCGTTTCGGCGCAAGCACCCGACTTCGGCGAGGCGGATTGGTGTTTCCAACCTTGGGCATTCTGGCGACGCTGCTGGTCGGCGTCACGGGTTCGCTGGTGGCGTTGGGAGATACGATGTACCCATCAACTTCGCTGCTCGATGCGATTCGCCAGGACTTTTCCTCGACGGCTCCGTTGCTGCTTCGCCTGCGCTGGTTTCATCCGGCCAGTGCCTTTGTTGCTGGAGCTTTCATTCTGTGGCTGCTGGTGAGGGCCTTGCGCCACGAGGCTCCCGCCAAGATGCGTACCTTGGGCATGGGCGTGCTTCTGACATTGCTGCTGCAATACCTGCTGGGCGCGTTCGATGTGCTGGGGCACCAGCCGACATGGCTGCAGATTTTGCATCTGCTAGGTGCTAACGTGTTCTGGGTTTTTCTAGTCCTGTTAACAGCGAATTACTGTCTTGTGGAGAAGATGTCTGCACCGAAGCCGGTGCGATGAGTCCAGCTCTGATCAACAATTGAAGCGAATCTTTTGGTGTATTTTTGTATCGCGGTGAAAAATCCCCTCCGATGGAGTGAATCTTGAAGCCTACTCGTAATTCATTTGCTCGTTGTTCCTTGGCATGCGGTATTGTTCTTCTCGCCATCCTTTCTCAGTCACAAACCATGACTGCCCAGGCAGGAAAAGTGAAGCCCTACACCTTCTCGCCACAGGCTCAGCAGGTGATTGACCGCCTCGGCACATTCGACTCCATTCCCGCGGACACCTGGCAGTACCATCTTGGCGACGTTGCCCATGGCGAACGGCCTGACCTGGACACCGCAGGCTGGCAAACCGTTCATCTCCCCTTCACCGCTCCCCACGGCGCGGTGTGGCTGCGGCATGCCGTGGAGGTGCCGAAGACGCTGCACGGATATGACCTGGCAGGATCGCAGATCTGGTTCCACATCCAGGTCGGCGCCAATGGCCCGGTTCCCACAATTCTTTATTACAACGGCAGCCGCATCGCCCTGGGAGACGACCTGGAAAAGCAATTGCTATTCAATGAGGCCAAGCCCGGCGACAAGGTGCTGATCGCCGTCAAGCTGCTGCAGACCCAGGACAATAAGGATATCCACGCCGCTGACCTGAATGTCGTCTTCTCCACCAGCCGACCGAATCCGTCAATCCTTCGCGATGAGTTGATCTCCGCCGCTCACCTGCTTCCTGCGATTACATCCAATTCGGCCACCCTGTCCTCACAGGAAAAAACGCTGGACCAAGCGGCCACATCGGTCGATCTCGCGATGCTCGACAAGGGCGATCAGTCCGCCTTTGACGCGTCGCTTCAGAAAGCACAGTCTCAGCTAGATCCGCTGCGGCCTGCACTGCAGGAATACACCATCCATATGACCGGCAATGCCCACATTGATGCAGCCTGGCTCTGGCCTTGGACTGAAACCGTGGATGTGGTGAAGCGCACGTTCTCAACCGCATTGCAGTTGATGAACGAGTATCCCGGCTACACCTACTCCCAATCGGCCGCACAATACTATTCTTGGATGCAGAATAAATATCCGGACATCTTCCAGCAGATTCAGCAGCGTGTGAAAGAAGGCCGATGGGAAGTCGTCGGTGGCATGTGGGTTGAGCCTGATCTGAATCTTCCCGATGGTGAATCGACTGTCCGCCAGATTCTGGTAGCCAAGCGGTACTTCCAGAAGAACCTTGGCGTGGATGTCAAAGTGGGTTGGAATCCAGATTCCTTCGGCTATAACTGGCAGCTGCCGCAAATTTATAAAAAATCTGGCATCGATTATTTTGTGACGCAGAAGATGACATGGAACGAAACCAATCAACTTCCGTTGAAATTATTTTGGTGGCAATCTCCAGATGGCAGCCGCGTGCTCACCTACTTCCCACACGACTACGTGAACCAGATTGAACCGGTGCGCATGGCCAGCGATCTGGCAAGCGCTATCGATCTGAATCCTGGACAGAAAGAATTGATGCATCTATACGGCATCGGCGACCACGGCGGCGGTCCCACGCGGGACATGCTGGATAGCGGCGTGCGCTGGATGGAGCCGAACAAGGTCTACCCGAATGTAGAGTTTGGCCCGTCGCTGACGTTCTTCGACAAGATGGCAAAGAGCGTCGATACTGCCAATGCTCCCACTTGGAATTACGAGACACTGGCGGCCGGCAATACGAAACTGTCCGCGCCTCCAGCCGGCCAGATCAGCATTCCGGTGTGGAATGACGAGCTCTATCTGGAATTCCATCGCGGCGTCTACACCACCCAGGCAAAGCTCAAGTGGAACCTGCGCCATGGGTCACAGTGGCTGCTGAATGCTGAAAAATATTCGTCGCTAGCCTGGCTGGGCGGACTGGACTACCCCAGTTCCAAGCTGAACTCGGCATGGAAACTGCAATTGTTCAATGGCTTTCACGACCTGGCGGCTGGTTCCGGAATTGGCGTGATCTATAAGGATTCACAGAAGCAATTCGACGTGGTCCATTGGACTGCGAAGGATGCCACCCACAACGCGCTCGCGGACATCGATAGCCACATCGATACAGACGCGCACGCCGGCGTCCCCGTCCTGATATGGAACCCGCTGAGCTGGAATCGTTCCGAGGTTGTGAAAGCCACGGTGCAAATGCCGCAGGCGGATGCGAATGGCATCTCGGTGCTCGACGCACAGGGACGCCCAGTATTGATGCAGGTTCTATCCACCGACAAGCAGACGAATACGTATCATCTGCTGCTGCAGCCGAAAGATGTTCCCTCGGTGGGTTATACCGTGCTGCACGCTGTTCCGGGAACGCGCAAGGTAGTCAGCGATTTAAAAACGGATGGCACCACGCTGGAGAATTCTATTCTGCGTGTCGTAGTCGACCCGAAGAATGGCTGCATCAACAGCCTCTATGACAAGCAGACTCACTTTGAGAGCCTCGCTTCCGGAACCTGCGGCAACCAACTGGAAGCCTTTGGCGATAACCCGAAAGAGTACGATGCCTGGAACATCGACGCGGACTTTGTAAAACACGAAACCGACATTACGAATGCCGACAGCGTGCAGCTGATTGAAAAAGGCCCGCTGCGCAGCGTGGTGCAGGTGAAGCGCCACTGGAATAAGTCGACGTTCGTGCAGAACATTATTCTCTACGCAGGCATGGATCGGGTCGACGTGGTGAACGATGTGGACTGGCATGAAACTCACATTCTGCTGAAGGCCAGTTTCAAACTGGCAGCCAGTGCTCCCACGGCGACGTTTGAAATTCCTTACGGAACCATTGAACGGCCGACTACCCGCAATAACTCTATCGAAGATGCCAAATTTGAAGTTCCCGCAGAGCGCTGGGCCAATCTCGGCGACGGTCAACACGGCTTCAGCCTGATCAACGACTCCAAATATGGCTACGATGTCGTCGGCAACGACCTGCGACTCTCCCTGCTGCGTTCGCCGCTTTGGCCCGATCCAGACGCCGATCGTGGTGCCCAGCATTTTCAGTATTCCCTCTACCCCCATGCCGGCGGATGGCGTGAAGCCAACTCGGTACTGCACGGGTACGCTTTCAACATTCCCCTGCATGCCATGCAAGTGGCCGCACATACGGGCGAGCTGCCTCCCACTCATTCCTTCGTCACCGTCAAGCCGGAAAACCTGGTGCTGACCGCGATGAAGAAGAGTGAGGACGGAAACAGTCTGGTCCTTCGCTTTTATGAATGGGCCGGCAAGCAGACCACGGCCGACATCGATGTTCCGACAGGCGCCTCGGCGGCGACCGTCACCAACCTGATGGAGAAGCCGGAGGGAACCGCGCTGACGGTTTCCGGCGGCCACCTCAGCGTGCCAGTTGGAAAATATTCCATCAACACAGTGCGGGTGGATTATTCCAATCGCGGGTCACAGTTCTGGCAGGCGCAGAAATAGAAACACTTCCCATCCAGAGTGAGACGAAGGCCTCGCGGCTGTAGCGACCGCGAGGCCTTTCCATTTATGCGTTACAGCCCTTTCTCCGGCAACGAGAAAGGGCCTCAGCGTATAGGGTCCGCCCCTTTTTCGCGCCCTTTCACAGGCGTTTGACATAATCCGGCGAAAGTGGGATTCTGGTCGCCCCCGGGTGCCGCTGGAAATCCACGGCGTCAATTCACACACAATCTCAAGAGACAACGATCCGCAGCCGAACTGCGGCTGACGGGTCATTGCCATGGGGGAAGCTCGCGACGTGGCAGTTGAAAGAGCATTCCACGCCATCCGCTTCTCGGTCGAAAGAACGAACTGTCAGGAGCTAACCATGTCCCACAATCTTCGAGATATTTCCGCTCACCAACCTGGACATCAGCCCTCAAAAATGCTCGCCGTACTCGCCGTGTTCTTCGGCTGCGGCGCGCTCGCTTCGGCCTCCGCCAGTATCTTATGCGTCAGCCAGCAGAAGGTCCCATGGTGCACAACCACCATCGGCGCGGCCGTCTCGGCTGCTTCTCCGGGAGATACCATCCTGGTCGGTCCGGGCACGTATAAGGAGGACGTCATCGTCACCAAGTCGCTCTCGCTGCTGGCGCTTGACGGCAGGCGAGCCATCATCGATGCGAGCGGCCTGTCGAACGGAATTTTCATCAACGGCATGTCCGCCATGCCGAATACTGGGGTCTCCAACGTGACGGTGTCCGGTCTCACGGTCGAGAATGCGAACTTTGAAGGCATCCTGGTAGCCAACGCCTACGACGTGACCCTGACCGGCAATCGTGTCATCGACAACGACAAGGCGCTTTCCGGCCGTGCCTGCCCCGGCCTGCCCGCCTTTGAGACCAGCGAGGGAGAGGACTGCGGCGAAGGAATCCACTTGATGTCGGACCTGCATTCCTCCGTGGTTCGGAATACCGTCGAACACAACGCCGGCGGAATTCTCATCACCGATGAGACTGGAGCCAACCGCGGCAATCTGGTCAGCGGCAACGTCGTTCAAGACAATGTCTGGGATTGCGGCATCACCATGGCTTCGCATCCGCCGGCCGTCTCCATCGGGCCGGGGCCGACCCCGTCGTTTGGCGTATCCAATAACACCATTTCCCACAACCTCTCAGCGCGCAACGGCGTCAGCGGTTCGGGCGCGGGGGTGGGAATCTTCGCTCCGGGCCCGGGAGCCTGGGATTCCGGAAATGTCGTGATCGATAACACTCTTATCGGCAATGGCAACGCGGGTGTCGCCATGCATAATCACGGATTTGCTCCGTCTCCACTACCCGGCGTCAACCTCAACGACAATGTCATCATCGGCAATCATTTCTCTGGCAACGGCGCGGACAGTGGCGACGCAGCGACTCCGGGGACAGTCGGAATCAACATCTACAGCGTTGCACCGATCACAGGAACCGTGGTCTCGCAAAACACCTTTGACAATGAAGCGATCGACGTGGCCTTCAAAGCCTCCACCGGCCAACTCAGCGTCCATTTCAACAATTTCCATAGAGGCGCGATTGGAATCGACAACCTGGGCACCGCGCAGATCAATGCCACCGAGAATTGGTGGGGTTGCATCACCGGTCCTGGCAGCCACGGATGCGCAACTGCATCTGGACCGTCAATCTGGACAATTCCGTGGTTGTTTTCGCCGTTCCAACCCGACTCCAACTAACGAGAGCGTTGCTATCAACAGAACAGCCGGATCGCATCCCGATCCGGCTGTTCTGTTTGAAATTGAGTGCGCTTCCCTGGCGACGATCGTGGCCGATCTAAGCGACTGGGCCTGCGCCGTCGGAGGCGCAGCTTCGATAGATTTCGGCCTGTATCGCGGTCGCTTCTTCATATCCGGCGCGAACATTGCGAACAAAGCCGTCGGCATGCTCCGCAGCCACCAGGTTAATGGTGCATCCGCCAAATCCACCACCAGTGATACGAGCGCCGAAGCAGCCCGGCTGCCGCACCGCCAGTTCCACCAGCAAATCCGTTTCCAGGCAGCTGGCCGCATAGTTGTCTCGCATGCTGATGTGAGCGTCATGCATGATGAGGCCAAATTTTTCAAAATCTCCACGGCGCAGCGCAGCCGCCGCCGCCAGCACTCGCTCATCCTCGGTGACGACGTGCAGGGAGCGACGAAAAATATCTTCTGCCATGTCGCTCTCGCAGCGCCGCAATTGTTCCTCCGTCACATCACGCAGGGTATGCACGTCAGGATAGTGCTGCTGCAAAATTTTCACGCCCGCCTGCACCTCAGCTCGACGCTGGTTGTATTCTCCTCCTCCGGCCAGCGAATGCTTGACCATGGAGTTGCAGATGACCAACAGCACCTCGCTAGGAAGCGGCAGAGCCTCGTACTCGAGCGATCGACAATCGATCAGCAGCGCGTGATTCTCGACGCCGCAACAGGAGGTAAAGGGGTCCATGATGCCGCTCTGGGCGCCGACAAAATTGTTCTCAGAAAACTGGCAGATTTTCGCGATCTCAGGCTTTGTGAGGGTGGTTCCGGCATGCGCCAGCACAGCGACGGCGACGGCTACTTCAACAGAGGCGGAAGAACTCAATCCAGAGCCAAGCGGGACGTTGCCAGATAGCGTCAGATCGAAGCCCGCGGGACGGATCCCTCGCTGCTCCAAGGTCCAAAGCACGCTGGTCGGATAGTCGCTCCAGTGGCCGCGCCGGCGCGATGGCAGATGTTGCAGATCAAGGCTGATTTGTTCGTCAAAATTGACGGAGTAAATATTCGCTGTCGTATCGCTTCGTGGGCTGAGAACGGAAATCGTTCGCAGATCGAGCGCCGCGGGCATCACGAAACCCTCGCTGGTATCTGTGTGCTCGCCGATGAGGTTGACGCGACCGGGCGCTTGATACGCGATGCCCTGGGTGCCAAAGCGCTTGTGATGGGTTTCTTGAATCGATTGCGCGGACATTGCTTCTAGCGTATCAGTCGAGCGCAGGTATCAGCCAAATCGACCGGTGACGTAGTCCTGCGTCTGCTGATTTTCAGGATTCTGGAAAATCTGCTTGGCGCGATTCAACTCAATCAACTCTCCGTTCAGGAAGAACCCGACGTAGTCGGCAACGCGCGCCGCCTGCAGCATGTTGTGCGTAACAATCACGATGGTGCACAGGTTCTTGATCTCGAACAGAAGATCTTCGATCTTTGCCGTCGAGATGGGATCGAGCGCGGAGCAGGGCTCATCCAGCAACAGCACTTCCGGTTCCACCGCAAGCGCACGCGCAATGCAAAGGCGCTGCTGTTGGCCACCCGAGATGCCATTCGCAGACTGGTGCAGTTTGTCTTTCACTTCATCCCAAAGAGCAGCGCGACGAAGGCTTTTCTCGACCCTGTCGGCAATTTCGTTGCGGCGGATGGCAGGATCGAGGCGCAAGCCGTAGGCCACGTTGTCAAATATTGACTTCGGAAACGGGGATGGCTTCTGAAAGACCATGCCCACCACGCGACGCAAGCGGGTTGCCGGGAAACTGAATAGGTCCTTGTCGCCCAATCGAATGCTGCCCTCCACACGTGTTCCGGGGACCGTTTCATTCATTCGATTCAAGGTCCGCAGAAGGGTGGTCTTGCCGCATCCTGAAGGTCCGATAAACGCCATGACGCGCTTATTAGGAACAATCAGGTTGATTCCCTTCAACGCTTGGTGGGAACCGTAATAGAAATTAAGGTCCGCCACAGTAAACTGCGGCCACGGCAATTTCTCATCTGTCGGATCATCTTCCGCGAATCGCACGTCGTGGGCTTTGGATAGCTGACTCAGGTCAAATGGTCTCATCGATGTTGTCATCACTGATTACCCGTGCGATATTTTTTTGCCACGCGCTAAAATTACGCGGGAAATGATGTTAAGTACCAACAATCCTGAGAGTAGCACGAAGCCAGCAGCCCAAGCCTGTTTGTGCCATTCCTCATACGGTGAAATGGCGTATGTATAGATGATCACAGGTAGTGAAGCGGATGGCTGCAACCATCCAGGACTGTTAAAAAGATTGCCGAATGCTGTAAACAGGAGCGGTGCGGTCTCCCCGGCAACGCGAGCAATATCGAGCATAATGCCGGTCAGGATGCCATAAATCGCCGCAGGAATAACGATCGTCACGATGGTTTCGGACTTGCTGGCTCCAAGCGCCAGGCCGCCTTCCCGAAGGCTTCGCGGGACTGCTCGAAGGAAGTCTTCTGTGCTCCGTAAGGCGATTGGAATCATCATGATACCGAGAGCGACACCACCGGCTAGAGTCGAGAAATGGTGCATCGGCACCACCACCAGGGTGTAGACAAAAATTCCCATTACGACCGAGGGAACGCCATTCAACAAGTCCGTCGTATAGCGGATGGTAAATGCCGACCAGCCGCTAGCAAACTCTGACAGATAGATTCCGCCAAGTAGGCCGATCGGGACGCCGATCACAGTCGCCAGCGTCAGCAGCTTGAGCGTTCCAATAATGGCATTGACAACGCCGCCGCCGGATTGACCCACCGGCGCGGGAATTTTGGTGAAGAAATCGAAGTTCAGGGAGCTTGCTCCCTTCCAGAGCAGGTATCCCAGAATCGTTAACAGAACTGACAGGACCAGCAGCGTGCACAAGCCGGTCAGCGTCAGCATGACGACGTTGGTGATTTTGCGGGACAGGGGTGGGTAAGAAGCGCTCATCCGACCACCTCATGACCCTTCATGGTCAGCATCAACAGCCGGGCCAGCGCGTTGAAAATCATGGTCACGACGAACAGCACCAAGCCGAGTTCGATCAATGCGTGCAGGTACAGGTCGCCGGTCGCTTCGGTAAATTCGTTTGCGATGACCGCGGCAATCGTGTAGCCCGGAGCCATCAGTGACGTGGAGACCTGAGCCACATTTCCAATCACCATGGTGACCGCCATGGTTTCGCCAAGGGCACGCGCCAACGATAGAAAGATGGAACCCATAATCCCCTGCCGGGCGTAGGGAACCACGGCACGCCAGGTCACATCCCACTTGGTCGCGCCCAGCGCCATCATAGCCTCGCGCTGGGATACCGGAACGGCGATGAGGACTTCGCGAGATATAGAAATGATGAACGGCACCACCATGATGGATAGGACGATCGAGGCGGAAAAATAACTGACACCATAAAAGGTGCCGTTAAAAATGGGAATCCAGCCGAAAAATCTCTGGAAGTACGGCACCACATCAAACAGAAACGGAATCAATAGGAAGATGCCGATCAATCCGTAGATTACGCTGGGAACCGCTGCCAGCAGTTCGATCAGGAAGGTCAGCCCGTTCGAAAGTTTTCGCGGAGCCAGTTCCGCCAGAAAAATCGCGGACCCAATTCCAATGGGAATGGAAATCGCCAAAGCCAGTAGAGACGTCACAACCGTGCCATAGACAAATGGCCACGCGCCGAAATGTCCGTTGACGGGATCCCAGGTGCTGTCGACCAGAAAATGCCAGCCAAAGGCGTGCCGGGAAAGGCGGGAGAAAACCCACAGATGTTGCACCAGGAGGACGGTGATGACCAGGATCGACCAGCCGCCCGCAAGGGTGATGAGGTGTGCGACCTCATCACCCTTGCGCAGGCGTTCCCACAAGGTCTGTTTCTTATCCAAGCCCCTGGATTCAAATGGAGCTTCAGGGGTTGCGAGTACAGCATTGGCCATCGAAGGCTCCTGAATGTTTTTACTAGTACTGCAGTTTCTTCATTTGAATCAATTCTTTCTGTACAACTTCTGTCGGTAACGGAGCGTAGGTCAACGGTGCACAGTATTGTTGTCCGTCCGTCAATCCCCACTTCAAAAATGCCTTGAGCGCCTTGGCTTTGGTCATGTCGCTCATCTTCTCTGGAATCAGAAGCCAGGTATACGTAGAGATAGGATACGCATCCGCTCCAGGAGCATTGGTGATTGACACACGAAAGTCCGCAGGCATCGTCTTGGTGGCGCCGGCAGCCGCAGCTGTCACTGATTTCAGGTCAGCCTTGATAAAGTTGCCGGAGCTATTTTTTACA
>JAJYBW010000169.1 GCA_021778815.1 Acidobacteriota bacterium
CCCGAAGTAACTTGCACACCGCGCTTCGAACGTCGCTCCGTCCTCCACTCGCAGGCGGAAGCCGTTCGGGGACCGCTCAATCTTTGTCACCCGACGCGTATCCAGTTGTGGAACCATCCGCTCCTGGAACGCAAGACCATAATTGATAAAGGTCTCCAGCGGCACTGGCATGCGAGTGTCATCATAAGGAAGTCCGCGGGCCTGGCAGTATTGCTTCAACGTGAAACTGCCGTTGGGATCGGAAAGATTTGAAGCGAAGCCATCCGACTTCAGCAGCATTCCCTGCGGCATGTGCTGCCGCCACACTTCCATCGGGGGCCCGAAGATAGTGAAATGGATTCCGCGCGCTCGCAGATGCGCAGCAAGAGATAATCCGTACGGGCCTGCTCCAACAATTGCAACTTCGAAGGCAGAATTCATGCCAATCCTCAATCGATGGCGAAAATTTAACGTGCTGCGGTGGAAGCGCTTATGTCCGGCTTCCATTCGGAGTCGTTCAATGCGCAGGGTCTGGAGCCCCTGCCGCTCGACAAACCATACGTTGCCAAACAATCCCTGGATTCAGGGCTTGTCTTCAGTAGAATTTGAGGAGCATTCGTTCGGTAGTCCTATATTTATCACAATCTCTTCTGCAAAAGGCTGACACGGAAGGTACCTCCATGGCCCCCAAAGTTCTACTCGCGACGACGTGCCGATGGTTCTCGACGGCCCGCCTGGCGATGGCCTTCCGCCGCGTCGGTTGCGAGGTCGACCTTGTCTGCCCGCCGGACCATCCGGCCTTTTCATCCCATGCCCTCCGATACCGCTTTAGATATCACGGCGTTAGCGCACAACGGTCCTTCCATAATGCAATTCTGAAGTCCGCACCGGATATTGTGCTTCCGTGCGATGACGTCGCCATGCGCCACTTGCATCGTCTCTACTCCATGGCTTCGCAAAGCGCCGAACACGATTCAAAGGCGGTGTGCAAGTTACTTCGGGCCTCCATGGGGGACCCAGTTAGTTATCCCATCACGGAGTCGAGAGAGAAATTTATGGCCCTGGTTCGCGAACTTGGAGTTCGCGTTCCTGAGACGAAGCCCCTCGATTCTTCCGACCAGTTAGAAGAGTGGTTGGCGCAATTCGGATTTCCCGCCGTACTCAAGGCCGACGGCACCTCTGGCGGGGAAGGTGTGCGGATTGTGTACACCCTCCCCGCAGCGCTGCGAGCCTACAAAATACTGCACGCTCCGTTAGCCACGGTAGTGGCTGCAAAACGTACCTTCATCGATCGCGATTCCAATTGCATTGTCCCGTGGCTCATGCAACACCCGCGGCAAGTCAGCATCCAACGCTTTGTGGCGGGACCTGATGCCACCGTTGCCGCGGCCTGTTGGCAAGGCGAGGCGCTGGCCAGCATCGATGCCGAGGTGCTGCAGACTTCGAAACCGAAAGGCCCTGCAACCATCGTTCGACTCTGTCAAGATGACGAACGCCTGCAAGCGGTGAAAAAGATAGTGCGCAAGTTGGGATTCACCGGACTGTGCGGTTTTGACTTTATGATCGACGCTGCGAACGGTAATTCATACTTGATTGAAATGAACGCCCGCGCAACTCAGACCTGTTCCTTGCCTTTGGGTCCGCAACGCGATCTGATTTCGTCTTTCTGCACGGCGCTCAGCGGGCAGCCCTTTTCCGACACTCCATTACAATTTTCCGGCGATACGATCGCATTGTTTCCAATGGCCTGGCGGGGAGATACTTCGAGCGATTTGTTCCAATCCTCCTACCTTGATCTGCCGATGGACGAGCCTGATCTAGTCTCGCTCGGAATGCAGCAGATTCAAATTACTTTCCAGCAAAAATTGCAGCAAAAGTGGATTCACCTATTCTCAAAGTTAGGATTGCACCAGCCGTGAAAACTACGCACGATACTCCAGGCCGCGGTGACAAGCATGAGGTGCTCCATCTGATCGGCAGCAACCTGGTGGGAGGTCCGGAAAAGCAAATCCTGCACCACGCGCAAGATTTGCAGGACACCGACTATCGGCTTTCGATCGGCTCCTTTCACGACTTGCAGGATCGGCCGGAAATCCTGGTCGCTGCCGAGCAACGCAACATTCCCACGTTGTGTCTGCCAGGAGGACTGCGTCCCGACCTGGTGCATCGTTTGTCGCAAATGCTGTTGGAGCGAAAGGGCTCGCTGCTCTGCACCCATGGCTTTAAAGCCAATGTCGTCGGCTATCTGGCCTCTCGTCGGACGAGTACATTCCATGTCGCTTTCGTGCGCGGATTCACCGCCGAAAATCGACGTATTCGCTTGTATGAAATGCTGGAACGCCAGGCGCTGAAGCGCGCCGACCGTGTAGTGTGCGTTTCCGAAAGCCAGGCACAACAGATCGCCCTCATCCGCGGAAACAGACGCGCACCCATCGTGGTAAAGAATGCCATGTTGCCGCCGTATTCTCGACCTCAGGATCGCCCACCAATCTCCCGCAACGATCTCGGCATTCCCAAATCAGCATTTGTTTTCGGTTCCGTCGGCCGCCTCAGCACGGAAAAAGGCCATCGCTTCATGGTCTCCGCATTCCACCAGTTATGTGTGCAGGCGCAACTAGGCGCGCAGCTCTATCTCATCATCGTTGGAGATGGAAAAGAAGAGCAGCCCCTCAAGCAACAGGCCACTCAGCTGGGGATTCGCGAGCAGATACATTTTGCAGGCTTCCAGGGAAGTCCCACGGAATGGATGAAAACGATGGATTGCCTGATCCAGCCCTCCCTCACCGAAGGCACCCCGAACTCGGTGCTTGAAGCGCTCTGCCTGAACTTGCCCGTGATTGCCAGCGCCGTCGGCGGCGTTCCCGATCTCATCGTGGATGGCAGAAATGGTCTGCTCGTCCCCGCTGCGGATGTGAAGCAGCTGGCCGCCGCGATGAAGAAGATGTGGCTCTCTCCAGACTTGCGCAACCGGCTAGCCGCAGGCGCGGAAGATCTGCTGCAGGAATATTCGCCCGCATATCAGCGGCAGCGACTGATGGATGTTTACGACGAAGTCTTCCGCGGAAAGCTTCACCCGGTGGCTCCGCAGGGCTAATCGATATCCGCCTTATCGTGGCTCGACCGGCCGCTGTCGAAGTCGCCGCTGCAAGATTATTTATCGGCTGGTCCGCCGCCACAGATGTCGATTCACGCCACTCACCGCCAGCACCTGCGAAGACAGTACGACGAAAACATAATAGGGCAGCAGCAACGCCCCGGCGAAGGGGACCGGACGATCGCCGGCAAATCGGAACATCAACAGAAGATACAGAACTTGTAGAACCGCGACGCCTGCCAGCAAACTCCACGTAATTGGAAATAGCGATGGCGCGGCAAAACTCATCGCAAACGACAGCACCCACAAATAAATCAGCACCAGTCGGCTGGTCATCAATAGCATGACAATCTCTTCTATTGCGCGCCAGCTGCGTTCGCGCCACGCGGTCGCGAACAGGATTGGGATCGCTTTGCGAAGCAGTTGCCAGATTCCCGAAGCCCAGCGCACGCGCTGTGGCTGGACGTCGCGAACGCTCGAGGCCTGCCGCGACCACAATCGCGCCCGCTCCTGATAATGCACGGCGATCCCCTGCTGCGCCAGCAACAGCGAGTATTCAGCATCCTCCACAATGGAATGCGCCAGCCACGGCACCCGCTCGATGACGGCCCGCGAAACAAAAAAACCGTTGCCCCCCAATAGTTGCGCTAGACCGAGACATTCGCGCGGGCGAGCGACAAAGCTGTTCTCTCCAGCCTTGCTGACCGCGCCGAATTGCTGCAGCCAGTTCTTGCTGTCCGCCGCCGGGAAAAAATCGTAGCGCGACTGCACAACCGCATGACCCTTCTGGAAGGAAGCATCCAACGCCGCAAAAAATCCAGGCTCAATCACACTGTCGGCATCGATGACGCACACTGCATCCCACTCCCAGCTTCGCGCCAGGTCAAACGCCCAGGTCAGCGCCTGCCCTTTGCCTCGATTCTCGGGATCGGTGCGAACCAGCACCTCATCGGCACCAGCCGCCCTGGCCATCTCGGCCGTATCGTCGGTGCAGTTGTCCGCGATCACTACGCAGCGAAGATGCGGATAGTTCTGCGCCAGCACGCTCTGCACCGTCGCGGTCAAACCCGACCCCTCATTATGTGCCGGAATCACCACCAGAAAATTGGTGGTCGGGAGTCTCCTGCCAGCCGCGGCGGAGACACCTGCATCCTCATTCCCACCACGAGATGCAACAATCCCCACCACGGCGAATGCCAGCGCATACAGTGTCCCCAGCAGCGCCACCACCGCAATAACAATCGAAGCGAGACCCAATCCCAAACCCACGCTATGCCACATCTGTATCAGGACTGGACTCATGACTCGCTTTTACAGCTCCGTGGATGTTCTCAATCCGCGGATTGAGTGTTGTGGACGTAAAGGACCCGTGATCGATCGATGGACTCGTCTTTAGCGTCTGACAGATCGTACTGGACGAGCCAGTGCCGCTTGGATCCGCGGGAAAACTGTACACCGGGCATAAATTGAAACCGCCAGCGCAACCCACAAAAAAGGATCTGTCATTGCGCTTCCTTACGCTGTAGGGTTTTCCCGATCGCTTTGGCACGTCTCACTAAGAAATTGGGAATCCTCATCCCGTGTGCCTTGATCAGGTCACGAGTCTGGGAGCGTCCCGGCGGTAACGGAGTGAAGCCCATCTTTCGCGCATAGTAGTTGGCGCGGTAAACGTTGCCCAGCTTCTGGTCGAGGAACACGAAATTTTGATTGACAGAGACTGAGATATCATCCCCGTTTTCCAGCCAGTGCGGCGCATTGATCGGAATGTGAATTGCCTTGCCCGGCTCCAGTAAAAAGGAACTGGCACGGCTCTGCAGATGCGGTTTATAGATCGCGGCATTGGTATCGGCCGTCCAGAAACGCTCTATCTCCTCTTCCGACAACACCTCTCTGTCAGTCTTATCAAAGACGTGAATCGTTTTCTTACCGTATACCTGCATCAACATGCTGCATTCCCGGTCGATGTGGTACTCCGTGACTCGATGCGGCGACGTGATGAAGATAATGCACTCGCGGCTCTTAGCTTCTTTGCTCAGCGGAATGCCAGTCATCTCCTGCACTTCGGCCAGCCCCTTCTCCAGCAGGTCGTGGATCTCCGGATCGCGGTCGGCGCCAAAAATAACGATCCACGCATCGGTCTCACGAATGCGGCGAAAGGCCTCGTCGATCGAAAAATCCCGCCCCGGTCGATCATCCCAGCGTTGATCAATACGCTTTTTTCCCGCGTTCCAATACACTTTCTTTGGGATCGACAGCGAACGCTCCAGCAAACTATGCAGTCGATCCATGGTGAATGCTGGATGACCGCTCAGCGAATGGTCCAGCATGAATGGACGTCGATTGAAGTTCTCTGCGAATTTCGCCCGCTCTACTAAATACAGTTGCTCGGGCACATGGGGGATTTCATTTGCGATGGATGGTGAGACCACTGTTGTTGTTGACATGCTTGTTACCTCTGGCTGCCGATTGGAGTCAGCGTCTTCTCTGAAACTTGAAACTGCAAAAATCCTGCTGTAACGAACCGGGGCCGGCGTAGCGATAGTTGCCCATACCCCCGCTGCAAAAGAAAATCTGGATGGGAACACAAATTCTCGCCTGGCCTCAACCCGACTCCGCTCCCGCTCTCGACCACAACCGCGTCCACGTGTGGGCCTGGAACCTGGATCGCCCCCCGAGTGATTCCGACTGGCATATCCTCAGCGAAGAAGAAACGGCTCGCGCCCGCCGCTTTGTGTTCCCCCAGGATCGCGATCGCTACGTGTGCGCCCATGCCGCTCTGCGCGCGCTGCTGAGCCAATACACCGCTATCCCCGCCGGCCAGATTGCCTTTGCCTGCAATCCCTACGGAAAGCCTCAAGTCGAGACCGATCCGGCTTCGCCGCCGATTCACTTCAACCTGACCCACAGTGCCGGCCTCGCCGCCCTTGCAGTCAGCCGCGATTACAAGCTTGGTATCGACATCGAAATGATTCGCCCCGTCGACGCGGACGTCGCTGCGCATCATTTTTCGCCGAGCGAATTGCGTACCCTCGACCATCTGCCTGCTCCGCAGTGGCTTGACGGATTTTTTCGCTGCTGGACCAGCAAAGAAGCGCTGCTGAAGGGCGTGGGCCTTGGGTTGAATCTGCCTCTGGACAGCTTCGACGTCGAAGTCAGCCCGCAACTTACTCCCGCCTTGGTCGCGGTCGCCCCACAGACAAACATTCCCCTCGCCTGGACCCTGGTCGAATTGAAGCCCGCGGATCACTTCGCCGGAACCCTCGCGGTTCACGACCCCGGGAAAACATTTCAGAGATCGTCTCTGCAATATTTTTCCCTGCGCCCCTGAAGCCTCATCCTTAACGTGTCGATGCGTTGTGAGCAAACCAGTTCTCAAACTGCACCTCCTTATAAGGACTTTGGTTCGCGGCCAGCAATGGCGCCGGCTTACCTTGCAATGTGTGCGCGAAAAATTGCAGGGTGTACGATTCCACAATTTCGTGCGCCCGTACCGGAGAAATCGTTCCCGCCTCCGTCAAACGGCGTACCGGCGAATACAGCGGCCGATCGGAAAAATCGAAATGCCGCGATCCTCGAATCGTCAGCATGTACCCGCCAAAAGCGCGCATGGTGTGATTCAAATTGTCGATATCGATATTGGTCAGCTTGGCTTCTCGTCGCGTCTGCGCATCTTTCGACTGCAATTCCGCATCGGTCACCGGCGCCGCATCGTCATTCATCACCAGGTAGGGCTTGTCCAGTCCTCGGGTGGCAACCTCGCCAAACATCCAGCCATCTTCATTCAGCGCCGCCTTCACCCTCGGGTCTTGATAGCAAACTTCTGCCGCGACCGCCCCGCCGAAAGAATGCCCGAAGGCCCCCGCATCGTTGGCATCGACGCGATGGAACCATGGACTGCTGGGGTTGAGGTTCGCGGCTGAAAGTGTATTCAACACCAGCACATCGTCGCCCGCCTCCACATCGACTTCCTTGCCTCCGAACGCATACTGCTGCGCCACTGTCGTGTTTTGAAAGTCTGCAATGTCATGTCCACCTGTAGGCACAATCACGCGTCCATCCGGAAATGCAACCGGACCGGAATTGTAGGGATGATCGACCCCGACCACAATAAAACCGTGGCTGGCAAGATCCTCCACCTGGTAGGTGTTCTGCGTCCGATGTCCCGCCCATGCAGGATTGAATAGCAACACCGGGAACGGCGCTCCGCTGCTCGCGACGGCTGCGTCCTGGTAGGAATGTGTTTGCAACACCCCCATGTAACTCGCGA
>JAJYBW010000170.1 GCA_021778815.1 Acidobacteriota bacterium
CATCACCCAAGCTTCTTGATCGCGCCATCCGCCCCGCCGATGAGGTCATCACCGTGGCTGCCGGATTTCCCACCACCGTCAATCCCATCATCCAGAATCGCTGCGTCCCCGTCTTCATCGACATCACCGTGCCCAACTATCAGGCCGACGCATCGCAACTCGAAGCTGCCTTAAGCGACCGCACCCGAGCCATCATGATTGCCCACACCCTCGGCAGTCCCTACGACCTCGATCGCGTTTCCAACTTCGCGAAGCAGCACAATCTCTGGTTGATTGAAGACAGCTGCGACGCGCTGGGAGCCACCTTCAAAGGCAAAAAAGTCGGAACCTTCGGCGACCTGGCCACCGTGAGTTTTTATCCTGCCCACCACATCACCATGGGCGAGGGCGGCGCGGTTGTCACCAATACGCCGCTGCTCAAAACCCTGGTCGAGTCATTCCGCGACTGGGGCCGCGACTGCTGGTGCGACCCCGGTAAAGACAACACCTGCGGCAAGCGCTTCGATTGGGAACTGGGTGAGCTGCCCTGCGGCTACGATCACAAATACACCTATTCCCACATCGGCTACAACTTGAAGATGACCGATATGCAGGCCGCCATCGGCGTGTCGCAGCTGGCGAAACTTCCCGGCTTCATCGCCGCCCGACGCAAGAATTTTCAGCATCTGTACGACGCGCTCAAGCCGCTCGAAGATCGCCTCCTGTTGCCCGAAAGTACGCCCGATGCAGAGCCCAGCTGGTTCGGATTTCCCATCGGCGTTCGTGAGGATGCGCCCTTTGATCGCAACGACCTGATTCGCGAACTCGAATCCAACAAGATCGCCACCCGCCTGCTGTTCGGCGGCAATCTCACGCGCCAGCCCGCCTATCAGGGCGTCGACTTCCGCGTCATCGGCGATCTGAAAAACACCGACTTCGTCATGCGCAACGTTTTCTGGATCGGCCTCTACCCCGGCCTCAACGACGAGATGCTCAACTACACCATCGACACCATCACCGCCTTCGCCAACCGAAAAAAGCAGCCCGTCCACGCATGAGCCCAGTACAAGGCAGCGCGAACGCCGCGTAACAATGGAAGAATCTTTTTACCTGCTTTGGGATTTGGCCATCCAAATCGAAAGCGTCCTTATAAGATCAACAGACGATGAATCCTGGCGACGAACGAAACACTGACTCGAATTTCTTACGCCGCTCCGTGTACTCAATATCGCGGAGAACAAGCGCGCTCGCCGAAACACTGGAGCGGCATTCGGTGGTTTTTCTGCCGATACTCCTCGCTCTGTATGTATGGGTCTTGAAAAGCCAACGCATTAAGCACCTCTGGCATGACGAGCTCTACACCTTCTACATCGCACAGGCACCCAGCTTCGGAAAGATGATCGAGTGGACTCATACCATCGATCTGAATCCGCCACTCTACTACATCGCTGCGCGCCTCACGTTTCACGTTCTTCACCCATCTGCATTTTCCGTACGCCTCCCATCAATGATCGCGTACTTCGTGGCGACCCTCTGTGCGTATCAATTTGTTCGCCGTCGCCTCACCCCCATGTATGGCATGGTCGCCGCCATGGTGATGTTGGGCAGCTCGTTCAACCAGTATTCCTATGAGGCGCGGCCCTACGCCTTTGTGCTTGGCTTCCTGGGAATTCTTTCTCTCGGCTGGCAGCGCGCCATTCAACCAGGCAAACCAAGAAGCTGGGTTGCCTACCTGCTCGTCTTGCTCGGCGGGTTTGGAATGCTGCTGAGCCACGTCCTGGCATCGGTTGCCTACGCGGCCCTGCTGCTCACAGAAGCGATTCGCTTTGCAATGCGCCGAAAGCCCGATTGGATTCTCTGGATCTGCCTTGCGCTTCCCCTTTCGGCGTGCGTCACTTATCTGCAACCGATTCAGACCCACTCTTCTGGAGCTTTCCCGGAGCTATTTCAAGCCTCGATTCGAGATCTGCTCAGTGCCTACTCCGATCTTTGGATAGGCGTCGCATCCCTGCTCTGCGCGGCTGTCATCGTGATTGTTCTATTAAGGGCGGATCGAAGTCCTTCCAAAACCGAGCAGCCCGCCCAAGGCTTTTCGTCGCCTGAGAAAATTCTCGCTCTCGGCTTCTGCTGCGTGCCCCTGGTTGTGAGTCTTGTTTTCATGCACTCTCACAGCGCATATTTTCCCCGCTATGGAATTCCTTCCCTCTTCGGCGTCGCCATTCTGACTCCATGGTTCGTCTCTCGATGGACACGAAACAGCAGCTCCGCCGCTCTCGTCTGCTCGATCATTTTCCTCTTCGGAGTCATCACTCCCACATCCATCGCCCGTCACGTGCAAGACGTTGTGCAACCGATCAAACCGCAGGGCGCAAACCTTACCGGCAAATTCGATATCCCGATCAGCCAGATACAACCTGATCTGCCGATGGTCGACGCCAGCGGACTTACATTTCTTGAAATGAATCACCGCGAGAACTCCTCCTTTCTGTCCCGCGTCTATTACCTCAACGATGCACAGGCGGCAGTCAAATACGCCAACGCGACCATCTTTGAAGGCTTTCCTGCGCTGAAAGGTAAGTTCCCCATCCGCGGCAACATCATGCCGTACCAGGATTTCATTCAGCAACACTCGAAGTTTCTTGTTTTTGGGACCTACGATTATCCCGAAGACTGGATCTTGCGAAAATTGCTGGCCGACCACGCTACGCTCCGCTTCCTTGGTAATTACGACACCGGATACAAGGATGAGCAATTGTATGAAGTCACACTCGCGCCACCCGCAACGCCGGACAAGCCTTAGAATGATGTACCAGAGACTCCTATGAAAGCAATCATCCTTGCAGGCGGATTAGGCAGCCGGTTAGCGGAGGAGACTTCCGCGCGCCCCAAGCCCATGGTGGAAATCGGCGGCCGTCCCATCCTCTGGCACATTATGAAAATCTATTCGCACTACGGCATCAACGACTTCATCGTCTGCCTCGGCTACAAGGGCTACATGATCAAGGAGTTTTTTGCGAATTATTTTCTTCACTCCGCCGACGTCACCATCGACCTGCAGCAAAATAAAATTGAAACCCACAGCGCCGACTGCGAGCCCTGGCGCGTCACCCTCATCGATACCGGCGCCGCCACCATGACCGGCGGCCGCCTGAAACGCGCCCTGTCCTACGTCGATAAGGATGAGACCTTCTGCTTCACCTATGGCGACGGCCTCGCCGATATCAACATCGACGACCTATTAACGTTCCATCGCAGCCGCAACACTCTCGTCACTCTGACCGCAACGCAATCCGTGGGAAAATTCGGCGCACTCGAAATCAACGACAACGCCGACGTCACTTCCTTCTCAGAAAAACCCAAGGGCGATGGCCGCTGGGTCAGCGGTGGCTTCTTCGTGCTCTCTCCCAAAGTCGCCCCCTACATTCAGGGCGACTCCACGATTTGGGAGCGCGATCCGCTCGAAACCCTCAGCCGCGAACGTCAGGTCTCCGCCTATAAACACCACGGCTTCTGGCAGCCCATGGACACGCTGCATGATCGAAAATTTCTTGAAGATCTTTGGGACACAGGTTCCGCTCCGTGGAAACTATGGTGAGTTCATTCTGGCAGGGCCGCAAAGTTTTTCTTACCGGACACACCGGCTTTAAAGGCAGCTGGATGTCGCTCTGGCTGCAGCAGCTCGGCGCCGACCTGATGGGCTACGCCCTCCCGCCCCACACTTCGCCCAGCATGTTTGCGGTCGCCGACGTTGCCAGCAATATGACCTCCGTCATCGGCGACCTCAGCGAGCTCGATCACCTGCAGGACTCCCTGCTGAAGCATCAACCGGAAGTTGTCTTTCATCTCGCCGCGCAATCCCTGGTCCGCGCCTCCTATCAGGATCCCATCCGCACCTACGAAACCAACGTCCTCGGCACCGCCCGCCTGCTGGAAGCCGTGCGCGCCTGCGGCTCTGTCCGCGCCGTCGTCATCATCACCACCGATAAATGCTATGAGAATCAGGAGTGGGTCTGGGCCTACCGCGAAAACGACCCTCTCGGCGGCCACGATCCCTACAGCAACAGCAAGGCCTGCGCGGAACTTGTCACCAGCGCCTACAGAACCTCTTTTTTCTCGCCGGAGAAATACGCGCAGCACAAAGTCGCCATCGCCTCCGCCCGCGCCGGCAACGTCATCGGCGGCGGCGATTGGGCCTCCGACCGCCTCATCGTCGACATCATCCGCGCCTTCAATGCCGGCGAAACGCTACGCATCCGCAATCCCAACGCCACCCGCCCCTGGCAGCATGTGCTGGAGCCGGTGCGCGGCTACCTCACTCTCGCCGAACATCTCTATCAGCATGGCCCGCAGTTTTCCGGCGCATGGAACTTCGGTCCGTACTACCACGATGCGAAACCCGTCCAGTGGATTGTGGAATACGTCGCCTCGCGCTGGGCGACGTTACCCTCGGCCCCCGCACCGCGCTGGCAAATCGACAGTGGCGTTCACCCGCATGAGGCCAACATGCTTACCCTGGATTGGACCAAGGCCTCGCAGCATCTCGGCTGGCAACCGGTGCTCTCCCTGGCGCAAGCCCTCGACCTGACCCTCGACTGGTATCAAACCGTCAAGGCCGGCGACAACGCCAGACAAAAATGCTTAGCCCAGCTTGACGCCTATCGGCAGGCGATTGAAGACTTCTCGGCGTCCGGAGATATCCGTAGGTCTTAGCTCTGCCTTCCTGAAACGCGGACTGAAATGAACCTTCAGCGCCAGAATCTTTGACTCGAAGACGTCATAGCTGACCTTCGCCGCCACAAACGTCACCGCAATCAGGAATCCGATATACAGCAGCGCCCACCCCAGCGGCATCGGCAGCGCCACTCCAAATCGCGCCTCCAGAAAATGACCGCAGATCAGATACACCGGGATGTGATAGATGTACATCCCGTAGCTGTATTTCCCCACCGTTCGCAAACCTCGCGCGTCCAAAATGTGTCGAAGCCACACGATGCGATGCTGCGACAACGCCAGCACTCCACCCGCCAGCAACGAGAATCCTGTGATCCCGATCGTCGGCATATACAACTCCGTGTCGATCAGTTCCCTATGGTGGAACACCACGATGAATCCAATGATCCCCGCGCCCACACCCATGCACAGATAAATCCATCGCCGCGGAATCTGCCCTCGCCGCAAAAGAATGGCGAGAATCACTCCAACCAGCAGTCCGTCCATGCGGCTCGTGGTCAGCGCCATCGCCGTAAAGTCTTCCGCAAATCGATGTACCATCAGCACGCGCAACGGCAGCGCAACCGCCAGTCCCACCGCGCACAGCGTCAGGATGGCATTTTCCGGCAGCAGCCAAATCACCAGCGGCCATACGATGTAAAACTGCTCTTCCACCGCCAGGCTCCAGAAGTGTCCAAAGCCATTGATCTTCAGGAATAAGTGATGCGGCCAGAACATCGGCCAGTTTTGTGCGTAAAAGTAGTAGGCAATGCGGGTCTTTCCCGCCGCCGGCAGCACCGCGTTCCACCAGGAAACATGCGTCGCCGCCAACAATCCAACCGTCAGCACCAAATAATAGATAGGAAAGATGCGCAGGAAACGTCGCGCGTAAAACGAGGAGAAATAATTCTCGGCTGTCTTTGACTTCAGCAGAATGCCTGTGATCAGGAACCCGGACAGCACAAAGAAAAGTTCAACCCCGGACCAACCCGGAACCATCGCATACACGAAGAGTTTCGCGGCCATGGTTGTCTGCAGGATGTATCGTCCGCCGCCATGCGACAACATCACCGCCAGCAATGCAATGCCGCGAATCCCATCCAACTCCGGCTTGTGGCTCGGCTCCGGCTTATGGATCGACTCCGACTCATCGCTTAGGCCCGCCGCGCCGGGGTGTGATCGTCGTTTCGCTTTGAACGGGAGAGGAAGCATTGTCACCACAACTGAAATACGCAGCAATTCCCAGGGGCAGTCGAAGCAGTCTGCATTCCTCCCCGATCCCATGATGCTCTCGATTTGGGAATCTCCGTCTCAATTTGGCTCCCTCTCCGAAACTAAAGTAATGTCGGCGGACTTAGGCTCGACTCGATGGCCGGCCGAGTAGCTAATGAGACCTCGCCATTCAGGAACGGACAAACGTCGGCTTAAAGTAAACTTTTAGCGCCAGGATCTTCGACTCAAATAAGTCGTAGCTGATTTTCGCCACCAGGAAGCTACAGGCAATCATCAGTGCGACATATGGCAACGCCAGATGAATTGGCGCGGGCAAAGGTAAACCGAGGCGCGTTGCCACCATGTGATCGAAGACCGCATAAATCGGAATGTGATACACGTAGATTCCGTAGCTGTACTTGCCGGTTTCAGTTAGCCAACGCATTCGCAAAATCTTCAGCAGCATTGGCCTCGGATATTGTGATAGTCCGATCAGCCCTCCGGATAGCAAAGCAAATCCCGTGTACCCAATCGTCTCCATGTAACGATAGGTTCCCACCAGTTCATGGTGATGAAACACGGCTATGTATCCAATGATCCCCCCTCCTGTCGCTAGCGCCGAGTAGACGAGCCGCACTGGAATCCTTCCATTTCTACGAGAAAGGAGTGCGCAGATCGATCCGACCAATAGTCCGTCAATGCGCGTCGGCAATAGGTGGATGAATCCGTAATCTCCTCCGATACGGTGGAAAAAGAGGACTCTGAATGGAATCGCCAGCGCAAGCAGAACGCTGCACAGCCAAAGCAATCCCGTCTCTGGCAACAGCAGTACTAAAAGAGGCCATATTAGGTAGAACTGCTCCTCCACTGCCAAGCTCCAGAAATGCCCGATGACGTTTGCCCGAAGTTCAATCCCATGCGGCCAGGCAATGGGCCAGTTCTGCAAATAGAAATAATAGGAAACTCGGGTACGCTCCGCTGCCGGAAGCATGGAATTCCACCAGGAGCTATGTGCGGCCAGAATCAGAATTACGGTCAGTGTCAGGTAGTAAATGGGAGAAATCCGGAGAATTCGCCTCATGTAAAATGACGAGAAAAAATTCTCCGCGTGTTTTGTTCTAAGGAGAATTCCGGTGATCAAAAAGCCCGAAAGTGTAAAGAAAAGCTCGACCCCCGACCACCCAGGAATCATTGCGGAAACAAATAGTTTGGAGATCATCCCGCCGCGATGGATCAACGGCCCACCGTGCGAAAGCATGACCGCGATGATCGCAATTCCACGAATTCCGTCCAACTCCGGCTTATGCCTCGGCTCTGACGGGATCAATTTGGAAGTTCCGACTTTTGTTTCTAGTTTAGGATCGCTCGCCTTCAAATTGTCCCCGGAATTGAGATATTGCGATGAACCAACGGATCAAAAACTAA